>JALGZG010000008.1 GCA_025782345.1 bacterium
TCTGACGGCGACGCTCGACGTGGCGGAGCCCGGCGACAAGATCTTCATGGTCTCCTACGGCTCGGGCGCCGGCAGCGACGGGTTCGTCTTCGAAGCGACGGACGAGCTGCCGAAGATGCGCGTGAAGGCGCCGTTCACGCGTACGCTGCTGGACGAGCACAAGGTGTACATCGACTACGGCACCTACACGAAGTACCGCGGGAAGATCCGCAAGGGCGAATAGTCCGTCGTGTAGGACGCCACGATCTTGTGAATGGGGACTTGCTGAACAGGAGAACACGATATGAGGGATGTAGCTGTTATTGGCGTCGGGATGATGAAGTGGGGCGAGCTCTGGGAGAAGTCGCTGCGCGACATCTTTGTCGAGAGCGCTCTCGAGGCGGTCAAGGACGCCGGAGTTGACAGAGTAGATTCGATGTACGTGGGGTGCATGAGCAGCGGCCTGTTTGTTGGACAGGAGCACTTGGGTTCGCTTTTGGCGGACTACCTCGGCATGGGGCCGATCCCCGCGCTGAGGGTAGAGACGGGGCGTGAGCGACATCGTGCTCGCCGGCGGGGTCGAGAAGATGACGGACATCGGCGGAGACGGAGCCACGTTCGCGCTCTCGACGGCTGCCGACGCGGAGTACGAGGTCTACAACGGCGTGACCTTCCCCGGTCTCTACGCCATGATGGCAGTGGCGCACATGGACGCCTACGGCACGACGCGGGAGCAGCTGGCCGCCGTGTCGGTCAAGAACCACGCGAACGGCGCGAAGAACCCGCACGCGCAGTATCCGTTCGAGCTGACGGTCGAACGGGTTCTCAACTCGGTCATGATCGCGGATCCGCTGACCATTCTCGATTGCTCGCCGATCACCGACGGCGCGGCCGCGGTCATCGTCTGTCCGCTCGAGATGGCCAAGGACCTGACGAAGAACAAGCCGATCAAGGTTCTCGCCTCGACGCACGCGACCGACACGATCGCTCTGCATTCGCGAGAGAACCTCGCGTGGCTCGGCGCTGTAGCTGCGGCGGGCGAGCTGGCATACGCGCAGGCGGGGCTCTCACCGTCCGACATCGACCTGGTCGAGGTGCACGACTGCTTCACGATCGCAGAGGTCTGCGCGATCGAGGCGCTCGGCTTCTTCGAGAGGGGCAAGGGCGGCGCCAGCGCCGAGAGCGGCGAGACCGCCATCGGCGGGCGCATCCCGGTCAACGCGAGCGGTGGACTCAAGTCGAAGGGCCATCCGGTCGGCGCGACCGGCATCGCACAGATCATCGAGGTGACGAAGCAGCTGAGAGGGGAGGCCGACAAGCGCCAGGTCGAGGGCGCCAAGATCGGAATGACTCAGAACATGGGTGGGACGGGCGGATCGTGCGTGGTGCACATACTCGGGGCGGAGTAGCCGCCACGGATATGCGCCGAGCGTTCGAGCGCGCGGGAGGCTCCCACTGCGGGGCCACTGCTCTGAGACGCAACTGACACGATTCCCTTTCGTTCCGGAGGTATTGAGATGTCAACATCAGCACGTTACTGGAGAGAGATACCACAGCGCTACAGGTACGAAGGCGCCAAGTGCACCGGCTGCGGCAAGATCAGCTTCCCGCCGCGGGTCGTGTGCAAGAGCTGCGGCGGGCGCGAGTTCGATACCGTCGAGCTTGCGAAGCAGGGCAAGCTGCTGACGCACACGGTCATCAGGGTCGGTCCGTCGCAGTTCGCGGACCAGACTCCGTACGCCGTCGGCGTCGCGGAACTCGATGACGGGGTGCGGCTGACGGCGATGATCGCCGACGTAGACTTCGAGGATCTCAAGGTCGGAATGCCGGTCAAGCTGGAGTTCCGGAAGGTCCGGGACGAGGGCGAGGCCGGGATCATCTGCTACGGATACAAGTTCGTTCCTGTGCGTTAGCGCTGCGCGGCCCGCGGGCGTCCCCTTGGGCGGCCCGCAGATGCGCGGCCCGCGGACGTCCCCTTGGGCGGCCCGCAGATGCGCGGTCCGCGGACGTCCCCTTGGGCGGCCCGCTTCGCTTGCGTCGCTCGCGATGCGCCGGAACTGGCGCATCGCGGCTCCGACGCCGCCTGCGGGGACGCCCGGCGGTCCACGCGCGAGCGTTGCGCAACTGGGACACACGTAGTCCGAAGAGGTGCTCCACCGGCGGGGAACCGCGCGCCGCCGCACGAAGCCGAGCTGCCAACGGAAAGGTCCAGGGATGTACCGAATCGAGAGCAAGATCGACCCGAAGAGCCCGGAGTTCAAGGAGAACCGCGCCCGCATGCTCGGGCTGGTCTCCGAGTTCAGGGAGCGGCTCGAGACCGCGAGCCTGGGCGGCCCCGAATCGCAGCGAACGCGGCACAAGGAGCGCGGCAAGCTCCTCGCGCGCGAGCGGATCGCCGGTTTGTTCGACCCGAACACGCCGTTCGTCGAGCTCAGCCCTCTGGCCGCGTACGACATGTACGAGGGCGCTGCCCCAGGGGCGGGTGTGGTGACGGGCGTCGGGCGCGTCCACGGACGCGAGGTGCTCGTCGTCGCCAACGACGCGACGGTCAAGGGCGGCACCTACTTCCCTATGACCATCAAGAAGCACGTCCGCGCGCAGGAAGTGGCCATGGAGAACAGGCTGCCCTGCGTGTACCTGGTCGACTCGGGCGGTATCTTCCTGCCGTATCAGTCCGGCACGTTCCCCGATCGGGACCATTTCGGGCGCATCTTCTACAACCAGGCGCGGCTCTCGGCGATGGGCATCCCACAGGTCTCCATCGTGATGGGCTCGTGCACGGCCGGCGGCGCCTACGTTCCCGCAATGAGTGACGAGACCGTCATCGTGCGCGAGCAGGGCACGATCTTCATCGGTGGGCCGCCGCTCGTGAAGGCGGCCACCGGAGAAGAGGTGACCGCGGAGGAGCTGGGCGGGGCCGACGTGCACTGCCGCATCTCGGGTACGGCGGACCACTACGCGCAGAACGACGAGCACGCGCTGGCCATCGCGCGGAACATCCTCGAGACGCTCGAGGCGCCGAGGCGATTCGAACTCGATGTCAGGGAGCCCGAGGACCCCGCGTACGACCCCGAGGAACTCTACGGCGTCATTCCGGCCGACGCCAAGAAGGCGTTCGACATCCGGGAGGTCATCGCGCGCCTTGTAGACGGTAGCCGGTTCCAGGAGTTCAAGGAGCTCTACGGCATCTCTCTCGTCACGGGCTTCGCCCGCATCATGGGTTACCCGGTCGGCATACTCGCCAACAACGGCGTGCTCTTCTCGGAGAGCGCCATGAAGGGCGCACACTTCATCGAGCTCTGCACCACCAGGAAGATCCCACTCATCTTCCTTCAGAACATCACGGGCTTCATCGTCGGCCGCGAGTACGAGCACGGCGGTATCGCGAGGAACGGCGCCAAGCTCGTCCACGCGGTGGCGAACGCCGACGTTCCCAAGTTCACGGTCATAGTCGGCGGCAGCTACGGCGCCGGCAACTACGGCATGTGCGGCCGGGCCTACGCGCCGCGACTTCTGTGGATGTGGCCGAACTCGAAGATCTGCGTCATGGGTGGCGAGCAGGCGGCCAACGTGCTCCTGACCGTGAAGATGCGACAGATGAAGAGGAAGGGCCGCGAGATGACGCCGGCGGAGCAGGAGGCGTTCAAGGCCCCGATCGTCGAGAGGTACGAAGAGGAGGCGTCCGCCTACTACTCGACCGCGAGACTGTGGGACGACGGCATACTCGACCCGCCCGACACTCGGTCGGCGCTGGCCTTAGGAATAGCAATGTCGCTGAACGCCCCGATCCCGGATCAGAAGTACGGCGTGTTCAGGATGTAGGGGAGGCTTGCGGGCGACGGAGCGCGGGAGGAACCGGCGGACATGGCCTACACGACAATCAGGACGGACATCGCCAAACAGGTCGCGACCATCACGCTGACGCGACCCGAGGTGAAGAACGCGTTCAACGACGTCATGTTGGACGAGCTCTTCGACGCCTACGAGAAGTTCGAGTCCGACCCCGCTGTCAGGGTGGTCGTCCTGACGGGGGAGGGCAACTCGTTCTGCGC
>JALGZG010000388.1 GCA_025782345.1 bacterium
TCTCACGGGGAGGCGACTTGCGCCTGCACTGATAGAACACGACGGCCTCGTCCTCGGACAGCTCTCCCCACAGTCTCTCGTCGCCCTCGCTCTCTCCGAGGCGGGTCTCGTAGTCTTCGAACACCATGGCGAGCGCTCCACCGGGCTCGAGCACGCGGAAGACCTCCCGGAGAGCCTGCCGGGGGTCGCCGCTCTGCTCTATCGACGACGCAGCCGTGGCGCCGCCGAAGCTCCCGTCCTTGAACGTCATCGACACGACGTTCATCTCCTGGAACTCGACGTTGGTGATGCCGAGTTTCTCTGCGTTCTCGCGCTGGACGCGGACTCGTCGCGGCGACGGGTCGATCCCAACGATCTTCCGGAAGCGGTCCGCGATGCGGAGAGCGGGCCAGCCGTCGCCCGGGCCAACGTCCAGAACGGTCTTGGCGTCACCCATCGCGTGCGCGAATGCACCAACGATGGCCTCGTCGCGCCAGTGCGAACGCTTCGTACGATCGAGCGGCTCGTAGAGAACGGGCAGGCAGCGACCCGACTGCGACTCCATGCGCTCGTACATGAGTTCGGCGGTCGTCGAGAGCTTGGGGCTGAGATTCGTGATGATCCAGCGTTCGATGTCGGTGCGGGTGGGGTCCGTGTCCATGACAGCCTCCCGAGGGCTCTTGCCAACCAGTATGCGAAGAGGGAGTCCCGATGAGGGACTCCCTCTCATTCTAGCAGAGTTGGTGCCGCGGGACTCGGGCTTTCGACGGCGGAAACCTCCGCGACCTGCGCCGCCTGGCTCCCAACCCCTGCGCCGGCCGCTGCCCGGCGTCTACTTCAGAAGCACGAGCTTCCTGGTCGCGTGGAAGGCGCCCGTGTGTCCGGCAGTCTCCATCTTCACGAAGTAGACACCGCTCGCCGCTCGCTGGCCGACATCTGTCGTGCCGTCCCAGACGACCTTGTGCTCACCCGACTTGACGTCACGGTCGACGAGCGTCCGCACGACGCGACCCGCGAGATCGTAGACACGGACAGTCACGCGACCCGGTGCGGCGACGCTGTAGTCGATCGTCGTGCGGGGATTGAACGGGTTGGGGCGCGCGTGGTTGAGTCTGGTGGCGAAGACGCCGCCCTCGTCCGCCCCGGTCCCCGGGGCAGTTGGCTCCTTCCCGAAGTACTCCATGATGTTCGCCATGAGGTCCGAGCGGTCACACAGACCGGATTCGAACTTCCCCGTGGGAATGGCCTCCCCCATCATGAACTCGATGCCGAATCCCAAGTTGACGGTCTGGTACCCCATCGCTGGATGCGTGTACGCAACACCGGCTGGCAGAGCACCCAGGTCCTGCGTCACGTACTCCAGCGCCAACTCCGCACCATCTGCGCCCGGGCCAGGCTGCACGACATCGAAGTAGTTGCAGCGGCCGCACCATTGCCACTCGTCCCAGAGATGCAGATGGCACGAGGCGTCGTCGTGGGTCATGAAATTGAATCCGCCAGGCGCATCCGTGAGGAAGACCACGGTGTCATAGACGCTTCCCGCACAGTTCTCAAGGTACTCCGACGCGAGCCACTCCGTGTAGAAGCCCAGCGTTTCTTCCTCCCCGCAGACAAGCTCGTACCCGATGTCGTTCCCCGAGAGCATGAGGTTTCTCTGCGCCCCGGACGCCGCCTCAGCCAGCCATGCCACTAGGTTGCGCTGATCGAAGCGCGTCACCGTCTGCCAGCCCGATTCGCCTGCGAACCAGATCTGCGTGTCGTAGTACTTCATCCCCGATGTGTCAGGGCCGTCCCACTTGTGTCCACCGCCGCTTCTTAGCGCGCCTTCTGCATCGTACACGTCGTACTCGAAGCCAATGACATCAAGAGCCTCCCGGAAGTAGTACTCGCTGGTGTGCCGATAGCCGCCGTCCGCTCCAGGCACAGCTCTGCTGCCGTACTTGTCAACCAGGAGAACAGCCGGCTCCTCGATGCTTCCGTTGATCGGGAGAATCGAGAATTCGTAGTAGCTGTCGGGTGCGCTGAGTGGATAGGCATGGAGATCACCGGCGCCATCGAGAGCCTCGAAGTAGTAGCGGATCTCCGTGGCAGGGGCTATGTGACTGACGGGAGGAGGGATCAGCCACCCGGTGCCCTCGGGATCCACCGGGATCATCGGAAGGGCCTCCCATGTCGCGCCGCCATTGCTCGAGACCACAAGAGATGCGGACACGACGCCATCGTCGTCCGTGATATCGATCCACGCGGTGTCTGATAGAGCCTCGTCGATGTCGAAGGTGTCCCGGAACCTGCCGTACTGACCGTAGTACCATCGGGTCCCCGCCCCTCCGACCGGCACGCCGACGCGCTGCCTACCGAGCATGAGCCCGGTCATGTGGTACTCGCCCGGGTCCGTGTTCCACAGACGCCAGTTGATGGAGAGCCAGTCCTTGCCTGTGAGGAAGTCCCAGTTGTTGGTCCACGTCCCGTAGAGCGGGTCCATGGGGTACTCCCCGGGGAAGTAGTACTCGAATCCGTCCAGGTCCTGCACACATCCCGCGTCATCATTCGACGCAAGCCAGATGCCGCGTCGGTCGTTCGTCGGACGCGGACAGTCCTTCCAGAAGTCGTACTGGCCTATGAGGGCTTCTGCGCCTGAGATGTCGATGGGCGGACTGACGAGCCAGGACGCCTGACCGTCCACCACGCGTCCGGTGACCGAATCCACGGCGGCCATCCACCAGCCGGGAAGCAGGCAGTTGCGGAACGTGTCCGGCCTATAGACCCTCTCGAAGATGACGCCAACCTGGCCCGTAGTTGGTATGTCTTCATGAGCCCAGCCATTGCTGCCGGGGGACTCGCAGTCGTCGAACCAGCGTACGCTGTCGTTGACGGCGAACTCGAGGTTGTCGAGCTGCCAGGCCCCGTCCCGAAACGAGTGCATCGGGGGGTTGTCCGGTGCGTCTTGCGAAGAGTTCGCTCCGTCCGACTCGAGTCTGAAGCGGACGGTGACGTCCGCACCGGCGTACACGCTCATGTCCAGCGACCAGTGGCCGTAAGTCCCGTGATTCCAGTCCGTGCTTGTGCCTGGCGTGCCCGCGAACCCGGGATTGTCGAAGGACGCAAGCGTCACCCACGTGGAGTCGCCCTCGGATGCGACATCGACGTAGCCGTAGTCGTAGTCGTTCTCGATGGCGAACCGCTGATCCCACTCGAACGTGACGAAATCGCCCGGAGCGCTCCACACCGAGAGCGGGAACTCCCTCACGAGATGGCAGAGCCAGTTGTTCCCGTAGCCGCGCGGCTGTCTCCAGCAGTCGTTGTAAGACCCGCACCACCAGACACTGTCACCGAGGTGCGGGAAGCCGCCCGTGCGGACGGTGTCCTTGTGCCAGTAGTTGATGTGACCGAGGGTCCCGCTCATGTCCAGCGAAAGCCACCCGGCGTTGTCGCCCGTGAGGTCCTCGAAGTCGGCATCGAAGATCCAGAGGGTGTCCTCTGTTCCGGACCTGAAACCTCGGTCACGGAGTCCGGCGACGTCGCCTTGAACGCCGAAGAGCTCATTCTGACGTCGGGCTACGGGTTTGCTCTGGGATTCTGCGGGGGCGTGCGATTCCGCGGCCGTGCGGCCGGGTGTTGCGAGTGCCGGATGTGGATGTGCTGCGGCGAAGAGGATGATCAGGAGAGGGCAGACCACGTCCCTGAGAGACTCACGTC
>JALGZG010000231.1 GCA_025782345.1 bacterium
CCTTCCGGAACGCCTCCAGCATCTCACGTTCCCGCTTATCGTCCGGTCGCTGACTTGCCAAATGCAGGCCCCGCAGTCAGACTGCCGTCCAGGTCCTTGCCGCGACTACAGCACCATCATGAGGAAACCGAAGAGGATCTCGAGCTCGAGGCGAAGCATGCCAAGGCGTCCGAGCATGCGGGCTTCGCCGCTCATGCCGTCATCCCCTTCGCCACCATCGCCGACCTCCGGGTCGTCGTCGGGAGGTTCGGTGTTGCCCCAACGGTCGTCGTCGCCGCCGTCGAGGTCCTCGCCGTCGTCACCATCCTTGAAGGTGGTGAAGCTCGTCACGCTCTCGCCTGTGACGGACGGGCGCTGCAGCGTCGCTGAGCCTGCAGGAATGCTGCAGAGGCCAAGACTCAGCGCGAGGACCACAAGCAGGGCGAGAATTCGTCTTCCGCTCACTGCCTTCCTCCTTGTGGTTGCTGTCTGGGAATACCCAAACGAATAGCACTGCACATGAACTTGCGTCCTAAGTGATGCTCTCGTCGCCGGGATTTATGCGCCAATACTCCGCCCGGCGGCGGATTGACGCCACTACAGTGGGGGTGTCCGGTAGGCAACTACTTACCCGAGTTCATTCTACCACGGTGGGCGCGACCGGTCAAGAACCGTTCTCAGACAAACCGAAGGACGCTCAGGAACGGCTTCTCCCCACTCTATGTGACACGTGGCGAACCACCGCGTTTAGGCGCCGCTCGAAGATCGGGCTCACAGCAGGAAATCTTCCATGTCCGAGTCACGCTTCTTCGGACGCACCACGGCGGGGCGCTCGTCGGCCCGCGGTCGGTGCACGGCGGGGCGCTCGTCGGTCTCGTGGACCCGCGGACGCACCTTCCCCCGGCGTCCACCACCGCTGGAGCTCCTCATGATTCCGAGTCCCCGCCCACGCCGCTTCACAGGCTGGATCCCGACAAGCGCCGGCTCAGTACCGGCTTCTTCATCGGTGGTCGCGCGCCCGCCGCTCTCAAGAACGCCCGCGTCCTCGGCCCAGCGGGCCATCAGCTCGATCAAGTCACGCAGATTGCGGTCGCCCGCCTCCCGGTTCGCCTGGTACCAGACCCACCGGCCGTCCTTCTCTTCGACGGCAAGGCCAGCGTCCTTGAGCTTCCGCAGGTGATATGAGACCTGGGGCTGCGCGAGTTCGAGCTCCGAAACTATCTGCGACACGTTCTTCCTGATGCCCAGGATCGTAAGGAAGACCCTGAGGCGTGTGCTGTCGCCGAGCTCCTGGAGTGCCAAGAAGGACCGTGCCATCAGTTCATCCTGTTGGGGTCGTCTGTCGGGGCGGACACTGATAGAGCTAGCACCGTCCGGCGAACCAGTCAAGCGCAATGACGCGGCGCGTCCGCGGCCACGCGGATGACCGCGCGAGATAGCTGTTCCTGCGAGCCACCCTCGCGTTCTAGAATGGTCGGAACGAAACATGCATTGGAACAACAGATGAACCCGCGCGAGGGGCGATACCGCCCGCACCACGGCAGCGCGTGTTCGCTCCGGAGGCAGTCACCGTGCCAGAACAGCGTCCATCCAAACCCACGCCGAAGCGGCGCCCGTCCAAGTCCACGCCGAAACGGCGCCCGTCCAAGTCCACGCCGAAACGGCGCCCATCCAGGCCTGAGCGGAAACAGCGCCCATCCAGACCTGCGCGAAAACAGCGCCCATCCAAGCCTGACCTGAGGGGGCTCTCGCTCGACGAGCTCAAGTCGTTCGTTCTGAAGCTGGATGAACCCGCCTACCGCGCCGGGCAGATCGCGGACTGGGTGTTCAAGAGAGGCGTGCGGAGCTTCGACGAGATGACGAATCTCTCGAAGGGCCTGCGAGAGCGGTTATCCGAGAAAGCCGTCCTTTCCTGTGCCAAGGTAGTTGAGACACACACGTCCGAGGCCGACGGGACCCGGAAGTTGCTGCTCGAGTACGCGGGGCGCACGCGCATCGAGGCCGTGCTCCTCAAGGACGACGAGAGGATCACGGGGTGCGTCTCTACGCAGGTCGGCTGCAAGTTCGCGTGCTCGTTCTGCGCGACCGGCGCGATGGGATTCAAGCGCAACCTTACAGCCGGTGAGATCGTCGAGCAGATGATCTCACTCAGAGAGACCGCGGCTCCGGATCGGCTCGGCAACCTGGTCTTCATGGGAATGGGTGAACCGTTCGACAACTACGACAACGTCATGCGGGCCGTCAGGATCGCGAACGCCGAGTGGGGCCTGGGGGTAGGCGCGCGCCGCATGACCATCTCAACGGCCGGGCACGTGCCTGGCATACGGAAGCTCGCCGAAGAGGGATTGCAGATCCATCTTGCGGTCTCGCTCAACGCGCCGGTGCAGGGGTTACGCGCCACGCTGATGCCCATCGCGGACCGCTACTCGCTGACCCAGCTCCTGGGCGCGATCGAGCACTACTCGGAGCGCACGGGGCGCCGGGCAACGCTTGAATACGTGCTTCTGCGAGACTTCAACGACTCCCCCGAAATGGCCGACGCGCTCGCGGAGATCGCGGGAAGGCTCCTATGCAAGGTCAACATCATATGTTATAATGAAACCACGGACGCAGTATTCGCACCCCCTACCGATCAGACAGTCGAGAGCTTCCTCTCACAAGTGAGAAGGCGTTGCCCGACTGTAGTGAGGAGAGTGAGCCGCGGCAGCGACATCGCCGCGGGCTGTGGGCAATTGTGCGTCCCCCGCGACGGGACATAACGACGGCGACCGGATGGCGCCCCGGAGTGCGCGGTTGAGCCTCTGGTAATGAGTGCAATGAACAAACTCAGGATCATCATCGCAGCAGGAGTAGCAGCGTCCCTCGTCTCCACGTGTGCGGCGGCAGCGGATTCGCCGGCCGGCGAGAGCGCCGAGCTGGAACTCCAACGCGTGGTCATCGGGATCGAGAGCGTTCTCCCCCCATCGTGGCAAGTCATCGAATCCGGCATCGGACAGGTACCCATCGGGTGGACGGGTCCTGCGACCGGCCTCTACGTCATGGTCGAGGACACGAGCACTCGCTTCTTCCACCACAGCGGCTTCCATTACTACTCGTTCTACAGAATCTGGCTGATGCCTCCCGGATGGGAAGGCGAGATGCGGCACACGCCCTACGTCGCCGACAGCGCGCCGGCGTTCCTGCTCGGCCTGAGCGACGACCATGTCGCGCTCTATCACACGGCCGGTGGCAATGTCTGGAACGACGGACCCGCCACGTTCTGCACCACGTTCGGGCTGAACACGATCCGCTACACCGATCTGGCGCGGCGCGTGGTCGACCTCGACATCGAGGAGCGATTGATGACCGATGCCGCCCCGGCCGCCGGTGACCTCGGGAGCGAGCTCTCCCGGCATTCGAGGGCCTCGTCGTTCGAGATGAACCCCTACAGGATAGTCGGGCTGGCCGGCGACGGACCGAACCTGTACCTCGAGTACGTCTTCGGGAACGAAGGGGGCCCGAACAAGTCACAACTCGCGGACCTTACCGAGCAGCTCGCTGGGAGCGTCTTCCAGAGGTTCCCGGAGATCGAGTCGCTCTATCTTCGCCGTTGCACGCGCGACACCTTCACTGATACCATCGTTAATCGCGATTAGCTAAACTTTTCCAACACGATCGCAGGGTCACACATTCGAGAGTCGGGCGGTCCACTGACACCGGCTTGGCTTGACCACGTCATGGAGGATGACAATGCCCGCGTGGAGGAAGACACTTCTTGCGTTGCTGGCCCTGGCCCTCATGGCTCTGACCTTCCCCACTGCCGCGCTCGCGGACGAGGACAGCGCGTTCATCGAGCTGTCCACCGGCGACCTCACCGACTTCGAGATCTGGGAGGACAGCTACTTCTGCCCGACCGGCAACATCTACTACAACCGGGTGGACGGACTTCTGCTGTACATGGGGGCGCGGTACCGCTCGGAGTCCCGTCTTCATCCGAGGCTCAGGGCCGTGTGGGGGTGGCCGTCCGCGCGCTCCGGCTCCTACTATCGGCTGGACATCGAGCAACCGGTTTTCAGCCAGGACAGTTTCTCGTTCGGCGTCAACCTCTACGACAGGAGTTCGTGGAACCTCGAGGACGAGGAGGCCATCTCGGATTTCGACAACAATATGCACGCGCTGTGGGCGAGAATCGACGACCGCGACTACTTCCGCCGCAACGGCGTGACCATCTTCGCGCGTCACAAGGCGACGCCGGAGCTGACGCTCAAGGGCGAGTACCGGTCGGACAAGCTGAGCTCTCTCTCGGAAAGCCAGAGCGTCTGGTCCGTTTTCGGGGGAAGCAACGACTGGCGCGAGAACCCGGCGCTCACGGTCGGCGTCCTCGAGGACGTGCGCGACTTCGAAGGCACGATGTCGAGCTACCTCTGGTCGGCCGAGTACGATTCCCGCGACGATGACAGGACGACGGGCTGGCGGGCGCGCGGCATCGGGGAGTACGGCGGCGGGGCCGTGGGCGGTGACTACGAGTTCACGAAGCACATCTTCGAGGCCCTGAAGCTCTTTCCGATCACGTCCACGCAAACGCTGGCGATCTCCGGCATGTGGGGCGTCATCGACGGAACGGACCTCCCCTCCCACAAGCTCTTCCGCCTCGGTGGCCGCGGCAATCTTCGCGGATACGACCACAAGGAGTTCGGCGGCAAGGACCTTATCTTCGGTCGCGCCGAGTACAAGGTGCAGGTGACCAAACCGCTCGAGATGGTTTACTTCCTCGAGAGCGGCCAGGTCGGCTACGATACATCCACACCGGGGTCGGACGATTCCGACGGGTACAAGCACGACGCAGGTGTAGGCTTCCAGATCGAAGCACCTTGGTGCGGTTGGTTGCGGCTGGACGTCGCCAGTGCGATAGCGGAAGAGACCGACATCAAGGTGTATCTGAGCCTGTTGCTGACTCACTGACGTCCCGGACGGGCGCTGTCGAGCGCGTGAACAGCTCTGCGGCGCGTGCTTCCGGACAGGCGCAGCGGCAATGCGGCAGGGCGACAGAGAGCAGGCGAGCCCTTCGCCCTCTCCGTCGTGTTTGAACTCCCCCGTCCCACCTCTCGGGGGAGCGCGCGGCGTACAGGACGCGGCGAAGCAGTGGGAATCCCGGACACGCGCGGCCCGGGGAATCAGGATGTGTTGACCATAGGTGCGGCGCCCAGGGCCCAAGGCGGTCCGGGCGGCGCGACAGACAGCGCGGCAGGAAGGAGACTGGAGTATGAAGGGGCTTCTTGTGGCAGTAGCTGTATGCGCGGCGGTGGCCATCGTCGTTCTGGCGGCGCTCCCCGCCGGCGCCGATGCCTTCACCGACACCTGGCTGAGAGGTGCGAGCTCGGTCGCCGTGGATGATGACGCGACCGCTCTCTTCATCAACCCGGCGGGTCTCGGGATGTACGGTGACTCCAACTCTTACACGTCCATATCGATGGCAGGTTCAGACGTGCTCGGTGTCTCGCTGGCTGGGAAGACGGGGCCGTTCGGCCTGGGATACAGCCGGCAGCACATGTGGAAATCCGGCGACGACCCCGAGGCGGGGTTGCGCCGGAGTAACGACGCGGTCGACGTTTACTACACCGGTCTGGCGCTCGGCGACGGGCGGTCGTTCAGCGTCGGCTTCGACTACCGCTGGTTCCGCCCGCAGTTCGGGGAGAGGAAAAAGACCGGGACCTGGGACCTGGGCGCGATGTACAGACCGGCGAGCTTCCTGTCCGTGGGGGCCGCCGTGCGGAATCTCTCTGAGCCCGATGTGCTGGGCGGGGGTGCGGGTGCGTCCGGGATGAGGACAACGTACGTCGCCGGGGTCGCCGTGCGCCCCGTGGGCGACAAGCTGACGCTCATGGCCGACGCCAGCTTCGAGCGCAGCCAGGATCTTGCGGACGCGGTCTACACCGCGGGCGTCAAGGCAGAGGTGGCGGACGGCATCGTTCTGCGCGGCTCACTTCAGTCCTCTCCCGACGGCGATGACCGCGAGCAGGAATTCAGCGCCGGCCTGTGGTTCGATCTGGGCCGCACAGGATTGGGTGGCACATACAGGAGCTTCGAACCCGCGGACGATGACATCCTGAGCTTCGGCTTCACGTCGAGCAGCAAGAGGCAGAGGACGCAGCTCCAGTCGAGCGGGAAGGTCGCCGAGATCAAGGTCGCCGGGCCGCTCTCCGACTTCCGGCCGGGCTGGAGCCTCCTGGGAAAGCCCAGGAAGAGCGCGCAGGCCGTCATCCGCGACATCAGGAAGGCAGGCAGGGACGAGTCGGTCGACTGCATCCTACTGAACATCAAGCCCCTGGGCGGCACGTTCCTCGGCGGGCCCTCGGCGCTCGTGCAGGAGATCGCGTCCGCGTGCGACAGGATCATGGTGCACCCCTCAACCGGTATCGAGGGACTGGGCAACTACGTGACGGTCAACCGCTATTCCGGCACATCCAAGAAGCTCGGGATCGAGTGGGACTACATCTCGGCCGGGAAGTACAAGAGCACGTTCCATTCGATCGCCGGCCCTCCCCTGACCGACGAGCAGCGGGCTGGGGTCCAGGAACTCGAGGACGTCATCTACGACGAGCTGATCGCGGCCGTGACGGAAGGGCGCGGCCTCTCGAGGTCTGCGGCCGAGAGCGTGTGCGACGGCAGGATCTTCATCCCCGACAAGGCCGTCGACGCGGGATTGGTTGATGACATCGGCACCTACGAGGACGCGAAGGCTGTGGCGCTGGAACTGGCGGGCGGCGACGTGCCGGAGGAGCGCGAGGACATCAAGACGGTGAATGTCGCGACATGGCATGACAAGGACTATCACTGGGGCAAGAGGCCCGTGATCGCCGTGGTCGGCGCGTACGGCGGCATCCGGGAGGGACGTGGCGGGACCGACCCGCTGCGCGGCGGGCAGTCGATAGGCTCCGAGACACTCGTCAAGGCGCTCCGAGCCGCACGCAAGAACCCGGATGTCGACGCGGTCGTGCTGCGGGTTGACAGCGGCGGAGGCAGCGGCCTCGCCTCGGACATCATCTGGTACGAGACGGTCAAGGTGGCCAAAGAGAAGCCGCTCATCGTGTCGATGGGCGACGTCGCCGCGTCGGGGGGTTACTACATAGCCATCGCGGGCGAGAAGATCTTCGTCGAGCCCCTGACGGTAACGGGCAGCATTGGTGTCGTCGGCATGATGCCCGTCATCGCCGAACTCTACGACAAGATCGACGCAACGCACGAGACCTTCAAGAGGGGCGAGCACGCGGACCAGTTCTCACTGATGCGGAAGCTCACCGACGAGGAGAGAGAGATGGCCGAAGAGGTCATCACCTGGTTCTACGATGACTTCGTCGAGAAGGCGGCCGAGGCCAGGGGCATGAGTGCGGACAGACTTCGCGAACTGGCCCAGGGTCGGGTCTACATGGGCAGCCAGGCGCTCGAGAACGGTCTGGCCGACGAGCGTGGCGGGCTGTCGGCGGCGATCGACTACGCCTGCGACAAGGTGGGAATCGCACGCGAGGATGCGAGGGTGGTCTACTACCGGGAGAGCAGGTCCTTCATGGACGA
>JALGZG010000141.1 GCA_025782345.1 bacterium
GAAGATCGCGACGATGGGCACGCTGAACAGAAGCACCGGGAGGACCGGGGACGACATGCGCGGGCCGACGAGCACGCCCAGACCGGCGATGCAGGTGAGAATGAGCAGGTAGACACACGTCCTCGCGTAGCGAGCCCTGTCGACGTTGTGAAGGAACGCGCCCGCCACCAGCAGTTCGAGAACCACGATGCTCGTGATGTTGAAGTTGTTGCTGCCGAAGATGTTCCCGAAGGCGAGGTCGGGCGCACCCTCTTTCAGCATCGCCGCCAGCGTCACAGACAGCTCGGGCAGAGAGGTGACGATGGAGAGCACGAAGAGTCCTATGGCGGTGGCGCTTATGCCGAACTTCCCCGCGAGGATGTTCCCCGTTTCCGGCAGACGGCCGCCGCCTAGCCATATGGCGGCCGCCCCGACGACAAAGAACGCCACGGACATGGGCAGGCTATCGAGAGGCAATGGGCCGTCCTCACTGGTGGGTTAGTCTGATTTCATCCGGAGTATAGGTACGCCCATCAATGGGTGTCAACGGAAAGGCTGGTACGTGGCGAACGGCCCCACATCGACGGCGGGGCCCCGACATTGACGCCGGGACCCCGCACTCCACCACCTTCCGTCAGACCGTGGAGGCAACTCCCCCGGCCGCGCGGCTCTTCCGGGCACCGTCGGTCAGCGGAAGAACGCCTTGATCTGTCCCCAGTCGACCGTTTCGACGGGCGCACCGACGTTGGGCTCGCCCGGTGTCGGCGGAAGACCACTGCCGGGCGGGTTCGCGGGGTTCAGCCCGTCGTTGCACTCCCAGTTGGGCGAGCCGTCCGGAACACGCCCCCAGGACTGGTCATCGCCTACGTCCTGACTCGTATAGGTCACGAGGTCCACCACCGTGGTAAGGTCGGCCGACACCAGCGTGATCGTGTCTCCGGCGTTGTTCATAGAGAGCCCGTTCTTCGCGTAGCCGTTCTGCTCCTCCCACTGATAGGCCTCGTTGCCGTACACGACGAAGAACTCACACGGCTCCAGTACTCCGTCGAATCCGAACCGCCAACTTGAGTCCGAAACGGCGTCGCGCAGCCTCCACCCCGTTACGTCGATCGCCTCTGAGCCAGCGTTGAATATCTCGACCCACTCGTCCTCCAGCGAGCCGTATTCGTCGTTGCCGTCCGTCGGCGACCAGTCGCTGGCCGGGTCCGGCATGAGCTCGTTCAGCACGATCTGAGCCCGCGCGGAACCCGCGAAGACCGTCACCGTCAACCACAGCGCAAGCACGACAGCCAACCGCATCGTCTTCATACAGCACACCTCCTGCTTCTAAGTGTGAGGGGCAGAACTACGTGATCGGGAGGGGGCAGCCGCAAGGGGACAGCACGTGCCGTTGGGGCAGCACATGCCGCAAGGGGACAACGCCCGCCGTGGGGGACGGCACATGCCGTTGGGGGTAAGCGGGATCGTGGGGAGCACAGGGAGGCCGCCACGCCGGCGTGGCAACGCGACGTGTCAACCTAGTAGACAAAGACCGGGAGCGGCGACGAAACCTAGCAGGTCCCGTTCCACTCCCGGCCTTGTAGCCAACACAAAATCCCCGCCCCGGTCTTCGGCGGCTCAGGCCGCCGAGGACGGGTTGGAGCCAGACGGTTCTACTTCAGCAGCACCATCTTCCTGCTTGTTCTCTCGTCGCCGGCTGCCAGCTTGTAGAAGTAGACGCCGCTAGCGGCGCGCTCCCCGTCGCTGGTCCTGCCGTCCCAGTGAGCCATGTGGACGCCGGCACCCATGTGGCCGTCGAGCAGGATCGCAACCCTGCGGCCGGCCACGTCATAGATCTCAAGCGTCACATCGCCCGGCTCGGTCAAGTTGAAGGCAATCGTGGTCTTCGGATTGAAGGGGTTCGGCATGTTCTGCGCAAGCCCGAACTTCCCGCCGAAGTAGTCGCCGGAGATGCCGGCCGGATTGACCGCGATGTCCTCGTTGCCACGTGGTTCGATCTTGTAGTTGCCGAACACGAACCCGACTATGCCCCTGACGTAGACGTTGTCGCCGTTCGAAGGGACGTAGTCGTAATCGGCGTAGTCATCCACGCGGCACGTGTCGCTGGCGCCTCCGTTGGAGATCGCCCACTCACCGAAACCCAAGTCCTCATCGTAGACAGTGCAGTCCTCGGCGTGCACGTACACGCTCTCGAACTGCTCGGCGAACTCCACGTCCTGCAACATGCCGGTGGCTATGCTGACCGGATCGACCAGCCCAGGCGTGACCGCCGTGAGCTGAGCCGCATCGGCGAAGTGCAGCGCGATCTGCGTCTGGCCGGAGTACTCGCCCACCTCGCCACAAACAACCACATGGTCACCGCGCTCAAACGTCACGCTTCCGGTCCGGTCGTAGACCATGATGCCGTGCCACGCACCGGACTCTTCCTGAATGTAGAACGTGTTGTCGTTGAAGATTCCGGGCTCGACAGTTACGTAGCCCTCGACGTTGACCGCGAGCGTATCCATCAGCGACGTGTCGCCTCCCGGCGGCACTTCCTGCACGCTCTGAATGGTCGTCGTGCCGACGTAGTAGCTGTAGCCGCCGACCGAGGGCTTCTCCGCGTCCATGCCCGCCGCATCGGCGCAATCGATGTAGTAGTAGATGCGCGTGCCCACCGTCTGCCCGGGAATGTCACCATTCCAGGTGCCGGTGTACTTGGCCTCGCTCATGGGCACATGGTTAGGATAGGGCCTCCCAAAACTGTAAGACCAGTGCAGCGTGGCCGATGCGATGCCGACGTCGTCGTCGAGTGTCGCTGAGATGGTCGTGACCGCCCCGTCCGCCGGCGGGACCGGCGAGTATCGCACGTTGCTGATGCGCGGCGGGCCGATGATGTCCTCATCGTAGCGAGGCTGGAGCTTGAACTCGCTGTAGGCGTAAAACAGAATGCCGCGGAGTTCCGCGAGCGAATCGTCCACCTCCGGGTCGTAGGTGTAGTAGGCCTCGTCGTCGACCAGGCAGTCGATGCCCGAGCTGTCCTGGCATTTCCAGACGCCGTAGCCGTCAGGCAGGAACGTCACCGTGGCGTCAGTGACTCGCACGAGCTGGCCCTCGTAGTACTCAGCGTCCAGGCTGTCCGGGGCGATCGCCTCCGTCTCTACATCCGTGTAGCCGTAGTTCGCGTGGCCGGAGGACTCGATGACCATCGACTCGGTGAAGTGCCTGGTGACCTCCGTCAGGCCGTAGTACTCGGTGACGTAGCCGCAGAACGTGACGAGGTCGCCCTCCTGCACAGGCGTGGGCGTCCCGGGCATATAGCATGCTATGCCGTGAAACTGGCCGGTGCCGTCGTGGATGTAGAACAGGTCGTCTTCCATGATGTCGGTGGCCATCGTGACGATGCCCTGGACATTCACGGGCAGCCCGACGTATGCGGACGCGTCACCGCCCGGCTCCACGAACTGGATGTTGTAGATCGGCGTGATACCTACCCTGTAGGAGTAGGGGTCGCTCATGGCCCCTGCCGGGTAGTTCATCGTGGCGCCGTGGTTATCTACGGCGCGCATGAAGTAGTCCACCACGTCACCGTTGAAGACTGCCGTCGCGGGAATGGCGGCCGTGTAGAGTGAATCGCTGGCCGACGCCGCGACCTTGCTCCAGCTGCCGGTGCCGATCTTGTAGTAGACCATGACGGAGTC
>JALGZG010000330.1:0-529 GCA_025782345.1 bacterium
AGTCGCCGCTACATGGTGCCGCTCCTTCTGGGCGGGATGACCGACGGTTCGTATCCATCGACACGCCTGGAGTACGTCACGCGCATCCTGGACGACTCCGACCTGATAGGCACCACGGGCGTCGATGACGTCGAGGTCGGCCGTGTCAACCGGCTGTCACAGAACTCGCCGAACCCGTTCAACCCGTCGACCTCGATCCGATACTCGGTGGGGAAAAACGGAGCCATGGTGCGGATGCACGTCTACGACGTCGCGGGCAGATGCATCGCCACCGTGCTTGACGAGACGGGGCAGGCCGGCGTTCACGTCGTCCACTGGAACGGTCGGGACGACGACGGAAGGCCCGTGGCCTCCGGCATATACTTCTGCCGCCTCTCGGTGGACGCCTGGAGTGCCACGAGGAAGATGGTCCTGCTCAAATGACGCGGAGCGGTCTAGCCGGACCGTTCCACGTGGTCTGGTCGAATCGCCCCAAAAGGCCCGACATGGCCATGTGAGGGCTTACCGCCCCACAGTGCGGAACGGGCTC
>JALGZG010000330.1:582-2107 GCA_025782345.1 bacterium
GTGTACCCTTCAAAACGTAAGCTCAAGTCGGGAAGCCGACGGGGCAACGGGAGCACTGCTAAGACAACACTGCTACTGCTTCTTTGTGCAACAGCGAAGCCGGAATCGCAACGGGCCCACACATCGCAGCGGGCCCTGAAGCGCTGGCGCAGTGTTCATCGCCTTGTCGTTCCTGGCAACGCCAGGATCGGGAGTCGTCTTGAACAGACCTCGATCCTGTAGCTATCTGTGGTGGACGTGACAGTCCAACCTAGTGAGGAAGGAGACGAACGATGGCCCCGAGACACCTGGCGCACTGGCTGCTCATCGCCGTCGTATGCGCAGCCCTGCCGGCCTGGGCCGCAGGACCCGCCACCGACACATCCTTCAGCAGCGAAGCGGTTTCGGTCGCTCCAGCGGGTGAGTTCTCGAAAGTCACCGTCCTGGGGTGCCGGTCCCTCTCTGATGTGGGGAAGCCTGAGCTGCCCGTGAGAGTGCTGCGCTTCGTGGTACCGTCTGACATGCGTGTGGAAGGAGTGACCATCTCCTACCTCGTAGAGGAGGAACTCGAGGGATTTCACAGGGTCCTCCCCGCTCAGCCGGAGGTGCCGACCGGCGAGCCGGCCGTGTGGGCCGATCCCGACCGCTCCATCTACGAAAGCGACGAGCTCTATCCCCGCGACCGCGTCGAGTACCTCGGAGAGGGCTACTTCGGCGGCTACCGCATCGCGAGCGTCGCCGTCTATCCACTCCAGTACGCACCCAGGAGCGGGCGGCTGATCCTGGCCAGCAATGTGTCTGTTGCACTCGAGCTTACTCCGGCCGCGAGCCGTGCGAACCCGAGAGGGCGGATGACGGCACGCTCCGAGGAGCTCTACCGAACACTGGTCGAAGACCTCGTGGAGAACCCGTGGGAGGTGGCGGGGAAGCTCCAGGGCGTCGACGTGGTCGACGAGGTGGGCGAGGATGGATTCCTCCCCCGCTACACTCCGTCACTCGAGGGCAGTCCGGTCGAGTACATCATCATCACGAGCGAGGAGTTCGAGTCGTCTTCATCCGGGACGCGTATGAGTCCTGGGGGACGACCTTCGTCCTGCTCGGCGGCGATACCAGCATTGTGCCCGTCAGATTCGGCCGGTCCGCTTACTACGGCGGCTGGGACGTGACCAGCGACCTCTACTACTCTGACCTCGACGGCAACTGGAACCAGGACGGGGACAGTAGGTTCGGCGAGGGGTACGCGGGCGTAGCGTCGCCTGGCGACAGCGTCGACCTGTACCCGGACGTCTTCGTCGGCAGGGCACCGGCGGCGACCACCGTCGAGGTCGAGACATTCGTCGACAAGACACTGGCTTATGTGAAGGCAGCCGACGACCTGTTCGCGGCACGGGATCTCTACCTGGCTGAGGTGCTGTTCCCCTACGACTGGGAGCAGGGCGATCTCATCAGCACCGATGGCGCTGAGCACGTGGTAGAGCCGGTGCTGCCGCTTGTCCCAAGCTGGGTTCACAACGCGCTCGTCTATCAGAACTACGAGCCGTTCCCC
>JALGZG010000115.1 GCA_025782345.1 bacterium
CTCCGCCCACCTCTCGTACAGCTTGTCCACTCTGGACCTGAGTTCTCTCTGCTCGGTTACAAGCTCCTTCATCTTCTTCCCGTCGGCGTGCACCGACGAATCGAGCAGCGCTATCTCCAGGTCCTCGATGCGCTTCTCGCTCCGGGCGATCTCGCCCTGCACGTCGCGGCGTTCCCTGCGGGCCGCGGTCTTCGCACCGGAGGTGTGCTGTCGCGCCTTCGCCTCACGCCGCTTCTGCTCTTTGCTCTTCGGACCTCTCCTCCCGCTCGGAGAGCCGCCCGGGCGGGCGCTTCCGTCGCCGGAGGACGTAGCCGGGCTGCTCCCCGCCGCCTCGACGCGCTCCTGCTCCTTCTTCCACAGATAGTCGCTGTAGGTCCCGAGGTAGGTCTTCACGCGACCGTCCTGAACCTCCATGACGTTCGTGGCTATCGCGTCCATGAACGCCCGGTCGTGGGAGACGAAACAGATCGTGCCCTCGTATCGCCGGAGCGCCTGCTCGAGCACCTCCCGGGAAGACACGTCCAGGTGGTTGGTCGGCTCGTCGAGCAGGAGCACGTTCGCGGGGTTCAGAAGCATTTTGGCGAACACGAGCCGGCTCTTTTCACCGCCGGACAGCACACGGACGCTTTTCTCGACGTCGTCCCCCGAGAAGAGAAACGAGCCAAGGAGCGAGCGCAGCCGCGGCCGCATGTGGTCGGGCGACACGGACTGCAGTTCCCCGAGCACAGTGTTGCCGTAGCTCAGCTCACGGCCCGGGTCCTGCCCGAAGTACTGGAGGGCGACGTTACTGCCCAGCTTCGCCTCCCCGGCAGCGAGAGGGACCTTCCCCGCAATGATCTTCATCAGCGTGGACTTACCGGCGCCGTTCACTCCGACGAAGGCCACACGGTCGCCGCGCAGAATCTCCAGGTCGAGATCGTCGAAGACGACGTTCTCACCGTAGGTCTGCCGCACGCCCCGGAGCGCGACGACGACGGACCCCGCGCGGGTAGGTTGGGGAAACTGAAAGTGCATCGCACGCCTGTCGCGCGGGACCTCGACCAGGTCGATGCGCTCTATCATCTTGATTCGGCTGTTGACCAGAGCTCTCTTCGTCTTGTCGGCCCGGTATGTGTCGATGAAACGCTGGAGGTGAGCGATCTGCCGCTCCTGCTGCTTGCGGGTCGCCGCCAGCGTCTCGCGCCGCTTCTCCCGCTGCTCCTGGAAAGACGCGTAGCCGCCGTGGTAGTCGACCAGACCCTCCACTCCCAGCTCGCTGATGCGAGAAACCACGCGGTCGAGGAAGGACCGGTCGTGCGACACGAGCACCACCGCCCCCGGGTACGCGCTCAGGTAGTCCTCCAGCCAGATGATGGACTCGAGGTCCAGGTGGTTGGTCGGCTCGTCCAGGAGGAGCACGGTCGGACGCTGGAGCAGGAGCTTCGCGAGAGCGATCCTCATCTGCCACCCGCCGCTGAACTCGTCCGTCAACCTGTCGCGGTCGCTCTCGGCGAACCCGAGCCCTCCCAGCACTGCCGCCGCCCGGGCCTCGATCGTGAAGCCGTCCTTGACATCGAACTCGTGCTGGAGAGTTGCGTACTCGCGCATCACCTGGTCGTGTCTGGCCCCCTCGTCAGGGAGGTCGGACATCTCGTGCTCCAGTTCCCGCATGCGGTCCTCAATGCGAGAGAGATCGCAGAATACGGTCAGCACCTCTTCGAAGAGGGTCCTGCCGGACAACGTCAGGCCCTCCTGGGGCAGGTAACCGTACGTCGTTCCCTTGGAGCACGTGACACGTCCACTGTCTGGAGAGAGGGTGCCCTCGATAAGGCGAAGCAAGGTGGTCTTGCCGGTGCCATTGGCCCCAACCAGGCCGACGCGGTCGGTATCGCCGACGCGCCAGTTCAGGTCTCTGAAGAGCGGCTTGCCGGCGAAAGCTATGGAGACGTTCTCGAGCCTGACCATCAGTCTAGTCCCTGGAAAGCGGCCCCCGCGGCGTCACATGCCGCGTCGGGGCGCGAAAACGGGCCCATTCCCGACTGTGAACCCATGCGCTGCGCCCGGCCTGGTGGAGGTCGGGCGATCCGAATGCGACGCCTGGTCCGAATGGACATCGAGCTTATTGAGTATACACTGAAGGGTGGCCGGTTTCCACGGGATCGGGCCAAACCTGCCGGCTGTTGCCGGTGTCCAATGTGGCGAGTAGAATCCAGTAGTGGAACCCAGAGCTGAAGCGCGCTCTCGAACAGCATGCATGGGGGGCAAGATGAAGAGACACCTCAAGTGGATAGTGCCGGCCATAGTGGTACTGGCGGTCGTGGTGGTAGTGGTCCAGCAGGGCAGGCGTGGAGGCGGTGAGGCGAACGCCCAGACGGCGCCAGAAGACGGGGAGACGATCCTGGGCGGGCGGACGGGCGTGTGTGAGATCGGCGACATCTCCGTTCTCCTGACCGAGGTCGGCGAGATCCAGCCCGAGACGATGGTGATGGTGAAATCGAAGATCAGCGGGAAGATCCAGAGCCTGTACGTCAAGGAGGGCCAGACCGTTCACAAGGGTTATCTCCTCGCGAAGGTCGAACCCGACATGGCTCAGGCACGCACGGTCGCGAGCCTGAAGAGCGGCTACGGGCGTGCCAGGGTGAACATGGACCGCGCGAGACAGGACCACGAACGAGATATCGAGCTCCATGACGCCGGCCACATCTCAAACGAGGAACTCCGGCTCTCGAAGGACGACTACGACATCGCAAGGATCGAGTATCGGTCCGCATTCGAGCAGATGAGGCTCGCCGAGGAGGACGGGGTATCGATGGACCTCGAGGCGGAGGCGGAGGAGCTTCTGGACATCCTCTCCCCCGCGTCGGGTTCCGTCATCCGCGTCGACGTGGAGGAAGGCGAGATCGTGACCTCCGGCGCCGTCTCATACACCAGCGGCACGACTCTCATGATTATCGCCGACCTCTCGAAGATGCAGATCAGGGCGGGAGTCAACGAGGTCGACGTCGGCAAGATCAGATTCGGTCAGGACGTCGTCATAGATGTCGACGCCTACCCGAACGTCAAGTACGACGGACTCATCACTCACATCGCTCCCGCGGCCCGGGACGAACAGGGCGTGAAGGTCTTCGACGTCGAGATCGACATCGTCGACTCCGACGAGCGCTTGAGACCCGGAATGACCGCCAACATCGAGATCCAGGGCGATCACAGGGAGGGCATCCTGACGGTCCCCGTCGAGGCCGTGTTCAAGAAGGCGGGCCGCTACGTCGCATACGTCCTCGACGGGAGCGAGGACGAACCAGTCGAGCGTGAGGTCGTCACAGGAATCAGCAACATCTCGACCGTCGAGATCGTGGAGGGCCTGTCCGAAGGCGAGACGGTGACGCTTTACGATCCGGATCTCGAGGGTGGCGAACTCTCCGAGGACGAGGAAAGACGTCAGCGCATGTCCCGGCGCGGGAGGGGCTAGCGTGCTGATATCAACCCGGGACCTCAAGAAGAGCTACGACCTGGGCTCAGTGGAGGTGCACGCGCTCCGCGGAGTCTCGATGGAGATAAGAGCGGGCGAGTACCTCGCGATCATGGGCCCGTCCGGCTCCGGCAAGTCCACGCTCATGCACATACTCGGGTGTCTGGACTCCCCATCATCCGGAAGCTAC
>JALGZG010000237.1 GCA_025782345.1 bacterium
CACGATGATGCCTCTTGCTGCGGGAGGAGTCCATTTCATCATATGCAGCCGACGAGCTTGGCTGTCACGCCGACTGCACCGCGGGCTGTCGCCCGCGACGCACCCGCCGCGCCACCCTTCACGCTCGCGGGTTATACGCGGTCCGTTAGCCGGGCGCCCAGCGCAACGAGGGTGCTATCCGAGGAGGAGGTTCTACCTTGAAACTGATGCTGTCAGTGTCGGTCGCGTTCGTGGGGCTCGCATTGGTGCTAGCAGCTTCGCCGGCGCTCGCGGATCCTGCCTACCTGCCTCTGTGTATCGGGAACACGTGGTCATATGAGGGGTCAGGCGACGAATCTGAGACCATGACCGTTATCGGGACCGCGGAGGTACTGGGGGAGGCAGTCTACGTCATTGACTACAGCGCAAGCACTCATAACGAGCCCTTGGAGAACTACTGGACTTGCGGGTCCGATGGTGATGTCTTGCTCTGGGGGTTCTTCCGTGACGAGGCTGGTGGGTGGGGAGTGGCCTACGATCCGCCGATTCGATGGGTCGAGGTGCCTGCCTCAGTAGGTACGACTTGGGCCTGCACGACACAGATCTACTCGTTGCCGGGTGAGATCCCGGGAGATGTGGCGGTCTTTGAGTTCACTGTCACCTGGGAGGGGATCCTCTCACCGCCTGCTGGGAGCTTCCAGGCGATAGCTATCGGCTTCGCTGATCCTTGGCATCGCGGGATGGCGGTACCTGGATACTCTGCGGACGGCCGCGCGCTCACTGGAAGAGCTGAACCCGATCGTTGGTTTTCCGACGGTGTTGGCCTCATTCAGTATGACGCCACCGAGTTGTACGAGCTGGTGTCGTACGGGATCACTCCCGTTGAGTTGGCAACCTGGACGAGAGTAAAGCAGCTGTACCGATGAAAACCGGGGCGCCGGCTCGCGTCAGAGTTACTGGGCGCCAGCTAACTCTTATGCAGCCGACGAGCTTGGCTGTCACGCCGGCTGCATGCGCACCCGCCGCGCCACCCTTGACGCTCGCGGGTTATACGCGGTCCGCTAGGCGCATGCCGCCGACCGCAGGCTCGCATCCAAGAATCCTCCGAGTGGAGGAACAGTCTCCCGCGTGGCACGCAGGAATCGACCCGGGCGATCTCATAGTAGCCGTAGACGGGCAGGAGACGCGTATCCTGCATGCTGTGAGCTTCGACCTCGCCCTGAGTGCGGACGCCTGAGAACCTGAGGACACGTATGAAAGCAACAGCTAGCAGCGGTGGGTACTCCCGACACCCTCCCGCGACCTCAGGTGCGGGGCGGAGTGGCGCGGTGCACACCCTCCTTGTGGCCGGGCTCATTTCATCAGTGTTCACGATCACGACTGTTCGGCTCGCAAGTCCCCTCATTCTGGACGAGTTCCTGACGGCGCTAGCGCTCTTCGTCGTTGCGCCGACCGTGTTGATTATCCTACTCGGCCTCGTCCGGCCATTCGTCGGCGGCACCGTGGCCGCAGCGCTCCCCTTCGCGTGGCTGGCCATTGTGGTCGGCCCTGGCGATCCGGCAACGCTCTGGCTTCTTCCGGTCGCGTGCGCCGTGGCTCTGGGAGCGATGTTCAGGACGAGGCTCCGGCGCGAGGCCGCGCGCGCGGTCGCCGCAGCCTGTGCGTGCGCCCTGGCGATTGCCCTCCTTCTCCCGCAGCCCGGAGCGCCACGTGACGGTACACGTATGGTGCTCATCGGCATCGACGGGGCCTCCTGGCAGTGCGTCGACGCGGCCATCGCAGCCGGCCGTATGCCGAACATGAAGCGCCTTCTCGAGGAAGGACATCGCGCGAGGCTTCGTTCACTCCCGTCCATGCTCTCCCCTCAGGTTTGGAGCGCCATCGCGACCGGCTGCCCTCCCGAGGTCAACGGGATCTACGGCTGGGCACATTCACAGACCGACTTCCGTGTCGGGCGGGTCTGGGACCGGATGTGGATGGACGGCCGCACGGCGGGAACATGCGGCTGGTACTTCACGTGGCCGCCACCGGACGCTCTTTCCGCAGCGGACTTCGTGGTCCCGAGCACTCTTGCACCTGACAGCTCGACTCTCCCGCCGAACTGCGGGTTCTTCTGGGAGTTCTGGGCCAGACACAGCGGGCGGGCGACCAGCGGCGCAAAGCCGGTCACCGCCCTGATGAACGCGCTGCGCAGCGGAGTGCGCCTCTCAACGCTGCGGAGAGGCCTCTTCGTGCTCGCCGGCGGATCCGGCGATGATCTGCTGGACATCGATGGCGTCTGGAAGAGGCGGCAGATATCGGCGGCGATACAGAGCGACATGTTCTGCGAGCTTCTCAGGAATCGCCGACCCGAACTGGGGGCCGTCCTCTTCAATCAGGTCGATAAGGTGAGCCACCTGTACTGGAAGTACAGGGAGCCGAACTTGTTCCCTGACGTGACCCCGGAGGAAGCTCAGCGGCTGAGCTCGACAATAGAGCTCCTCTACGGGGAGGCTGACCGCTGCGTCGGCAAAGTCCTGGGAGCGGTTCCACAAGGAGCAAACGTGGTCATCGTGTCGGACCACGGGTTCCAGCCGGCGCTCCGGAAGATCATGGGGCGCTTCTGCAGGATCCGGACCGAGGCACTCATCCAGGCTCTTGACGCCGAGGAGATCGTCCTTGGCACGAACCTCGACCAGAAGGCGTATCTCGAGATCATCTCGGGAACGGAAGAGGAGCGTGAGGAGACGCTCAGCAGACTCGCGTCGGTGCTCAGGGACGCCCACATCGACGGGGAGGATTTCGGCGTCTTCTCTGTCACGCGTGAGGGCGATGTCTTGGAGCTGCAGATCGCTCCGAGAAACGAGGTTCCCGAGGTTGCGCGCATCATCCTCGGCGGCCGGGAATGCGGGTTCGACTCCCTCATCGCGGCGCGCCTGGAGGCACGGTTCTCCGGCGAGCACGCGCCCGACGGGGTCTACTTGCTTGCGGGCCCGATGGCCGCGTTCGCGGCGAAGACCGACTCGCTGAACGTCCTCGATGTCGCCCCGACGGTGGCAGCCATCCTGGGGCTGCCCATGTCGACGCTGTGGAGCGGCCGCCCGGCGTTCGACGAGGCGGCGCCCGTGCGACTCGAGTACGGCGAGTACCCGCCACCGACCGCCCTCCCGTCCATGCGGAGGGGCGCGCCGGACGAGATGCTGAAAGAAGAACTCAGATCGCTCGGATACATCGAGTAGCCCGGAGGACGCGAGGATTCCCTTGTTCCGTCTGACCAGTACAGAGGTGACGGTTCACTTCCGACGGGCCGACTTCGACACCACATTCGCCATGATGCCTAGGTTCCATCGGACGGTCTTTGGACGCCCTCCGTCTCTTCTGACGGAGTGAGAAGGAGGTGATCTCGGCGGCAGCGCATAACAGGCGTATGCAGCCGACGAGCTTGGCTGTCACGCCGACTGCACCGCGGGCTGTCGCCCGCGACGCACCCGCCGCGCCAGCCTTAACGCTCGCGGCTGATACGCGGTCCGTTAGATCGCATCTGGACGCTGAGGAAGATAGTATGAGATCCCGAGTGCTGTACGTGACTCTGCTAGCCGCATCGATTCTCATGTCGTTGCCAGGCGCCGTCTGCGGGGCGTCGGACTATTTCGTCGTTCGTGTGGTCGACGAAGGATGAGCCGTCGCTGGTCGGGCGCGACGTCTTTGTGTCCGTGAGCGGCCACGGCTATGAGTACCCGCAGGAGACCTTCCTTGGCCGCGGTGTCAACCTGAGGATCGATCCAGGCACGGTCCGAGAGGTGCGTGTCCGCCGCACGATGGTAGCAGAGCGGCTGTATCGTCTCACAGGCGAGGGAATCTACCGCGACAGCATCAAGGCCGGTCTTCCGGTGCCGGCAGACGGCGGGCAGGCGAGCGCCCTCGTTCTCGGCCAAGACACAGTCACGGCAGCGCCCTACCGAGGCAGGCTATTCTGGGTTTGGGGTGACACGGTGGGGCCTACGTATTGGAACTTCAGCGTCTCGGCCGCCACCAGCGACCCGAATGAGGACCCCGCGGTAGCGGTGAGCTACAGCTACTTCACTGACGGAGACGGCCGCGTGCGCTCGATGCTACCGCTGGAGGGTGAGGGGTTGGTCTGGGTCGAGGGTCTCATCCCCATGGTCGATCCGGACGGCCAGGAACGGCTCTTGGCCACCTACACGCGGCAGTCTGGACTGCAGTTCCCCGAGGAATGTGGCATTGCGTTGTACGACGAGCAGACGCACGTGTTCGAGCCCTGGGTGCAAACGTCTTGCCGCGCAGAGCACACATCCTCCCATCCGTTCCTGCACGACGGCTATTGGTATCTCTACCCATGGTTACGGGTGCCAAATGACTGGGGCGCGATTCAAGACACGAGCGCGTGGGAGACACGCGTCGTTCAGTGGCCTCCTGACGCGGCACGCCCGTCCTGTGTCGTCTGGAACGAGTATAGACACCGTTGGCTGCTCCTGCTGGAAGATGTGGGCGACATCTACTACGCCGAGGCGGAGGAGCCGGAAGGTCCGTACGGCAAGGCTGTGAAGATCATCGAGCACGACGATTACAATTTCTACAACGTCGTAACTCACGCGTTCTTCAACAAAGACGACGGGCGCGAGATCTTCATCGAAGGGACGTACACGAGTGCCTTCAGTGGGGCGACAGAGAAGACGCCGCGCTACAACTACAACCAGATGATGTACCGGCTGCAGCTCGATGACCCGCGGTTGGAAGAGGCGCAGTTGTAGTCGGCGCCGGATTGCATGGGCGTGACGCCCAGATGCGGGCTAACTAGCGTATGTACCCGACGAGCTTGGCCGTCACGCCGACTGCACCGCGGGCTGACGCCCGCGACGCACCCGCCGCGCCAGCCTTGACGCTCGCGGCTGATACGCGGTCCGTTAGCCGTCGGCCGCCGGAAGTCACGGAAGACGAAGGTCGAATTCGGAGGACTGAGGTGAGGTCGGTTGTCGGTTTGCTTGTTCTTGGGACCGTTCTCGTAGCTGCGACGGTGGCGTCGGGGAATCCTCCCAGTGCGTACCGCCTATACCAGAACGACCCGAATCCATTCTGCTCCGATTCCATCGGCCAGAGGACGGAGATTAGGTTCGACATTCCTGCCCAAGCCCACATCCGTGTGGTGGTCGCAGATGCGGATGGGATCATAGTCATGCGTACGCTTGTCAACCAGGTGCTAGGCCCTGGCTATTACCTTACTTACTGGGACGGGCGCGACGATTGGGGCGGGTACATGGCGACCGAACGATACCCGTACTCGCTGCAGGAGCGGGATCCAGACACAGGTAGATGGACTGCGATCAGCCGTC
>JALGZG010000167.1 GCA_025782345.1 bacterium
CCTGATGGCGCCGGCCTTGTTCAGCGGCAGGCGCATCGCACCCGACTGCTCGGCCATCCCCTTGAGGATCGCGTGTCTGATCCACCAGACCGCGTAGGTGATGAACTTGCGTCCCCGCTCCGCGTCGAACCGCTTGGCCGCCTCCATGAGTCCAACGTTGCCCTGGTTGATGACATCCATGATCGGCGAACCCGTCTTCCGGGCGTACCCCTTGGCGACGCTCACTACGAACCTGAGGTTCGCGGTGACAAGCGCGTCGCGCGCGTCCTGATCACCCTTGAGGATTCTCCTGCCAAGCTGCTGCTCCTGCTCGCGCGTGAGCAGCGGAGTCTTGGCGATCTCCTTCAGATAGTGCCCCAGGCTCTTGTCTTCTTCTGCTGTGCTTCCGTAATACGACATCTTTGCGTTTTCACTCCCTCTTGTTTACACCCCGCCTTCTCACCTTGGCCTTGCGCCGGATTTCAAAGGCGGCGGTACTGCCATCTCTACACACGCTACTCCGGCTTGATGGCCACGAAGTGCGTGTACTGAGCCCTCTGTACCATGACCTTGATGGCCTTCTTGCGGCCCTCGAGGTCTCTCATGATGTCCCTGTAGTCGCCGAGATCCTCGACGGCGCTATCGCCCACCCTCAGGATGACGTCACCGGGGGCAATCCCCGCGTCCTCCGCGGGACTCCCGTTCTCGACGTCGACAACCAACACACCCTCGTCCGCCGCGATGTCGAGGTCGGCGATCAACGGATCGTCGAGCCCGACCACACCGAGCCCGAACCACCGCGTCTCGTCCTCTTCTTCCGGCTCCTCCGCAACGAACGTGTCGCGCCGCTCCTCGAGCACCGCGATCAGCACCTTCGCCCGCCCGTCACGAACGATCCCGACCTTCACTTCATCCCCGGGCGTCACGCCGGCAACGACCCGCCTGAACTGCGCGACGCTCGTGACCGAAACGCCGTTGAAATCCGTGATGACGTCGCCCGGCTCGATGCCCGCCGTGCTGGCAGGCGTGTCAGCCTCGACGCTCGCAATGATGACACCCTCGGTGTCCCCGAGGTCGCTCGCCTCCGCGAGCTCCCGTGTGATCTCCTGCGGCCGGACGCCCAGGAAGCCACGCACGACCTTGCCCTCCGTGATCAGCGCGTCGGAAACGTCCTTGGCCAGGTTGATGGGAATCGCGAACCCGATCCCGTCCGCCTGCGCGTTGACCGCCGAGTTGACGCCGATGACCTTACCCTCGATGTTGACGAGGGGACCGCCGCTGTTTCCGAAGTTGATCGACGCGTCGGTCTGGATGAAATCCTGGTAGAGCGGCGCGCCGCCCCTGATGTTCAGGTTCACCCTGCCCTTGGCACTGATGACGCCGACGGTGACCGTGCCCTCGAGATCGAGCGGGTTGCCGACCGCGATGGCCCAGTCGCCGACGCGGAGTTCATCTGAATCACCGAACTGGAGCGACGGGAGGTCGTTCCCCTCTATCTTGATGACTGCGATGTCCGTGTTCGGGTCCTGGCCGACGACCGTCGCCTTGAACTCGCGCCCGTCGAGCAGAGTGACCTCTATCTCGTTTGCGCCCATTACGACGTGGTTGTTCGTCATGATGTAGCCGGCGGCATCGAAGATGAAGCCCGAGGCCGAACCCGGCACCTCGAATTCCCTGTAGTTCTCCTCGTCGCCGCTTCGTCCCCTGTCCCCGAACATGTCACGGAACATGTCGCCGAATGGATCTGCCGAGCGACGAATGGTGCGCTTCGTGTCAACGCTGACGACCGCGGGAAGCACCTCGTCCGCGACCGCCGAGAACGGGCTTCTGCCCACGACCAGCGACGCGTACGACCCCGTCACCGTGCCGGAAGGAAGCTCGGAAGCGGACCCCTCCTGAGCGGTCGAGACAGGCCCGAGGTTCGTGCTCGCGGTGATGACCACGCCGAGGATCAACCCGACCGCGATCAGAGTGATGCCACTTGCTACCCAACCGAAAGAACGGCCCATTGAACGACTACCTCCGAGATCTGGATGCCCTGTGCGGGAACCGCCCATGTAACCGATTAGACAGTCAGCACCGGACGGTGGTTGAAGGAGGACGGCGGCTGCCGCCTACTCCGACGATGCGCCCGCGTCGCGCTCGACCTTCGCCTGCTTTATCTCTTCCTCCCACTTGGAGATGTCCTGCCGGAAACCGCGGATCGTCTCCACTGAACCGATGAGGGATTCGTCGTCAGGAATCGCCGCCTGTTCATCGCTTTCGAACATTTCGAACACGCGACCGCCCATGTCGCCCATCAGGCGCGCGGTCTGGCGGTTCAGCTTGAGAATCTCGACCTTGGCGCGGCCGATCTGTGTCACTTCCTCGGCCTTATCAGAAGCGTAGACGTAGCCGTCGACAATCGCATTCTTCACTTCGTCCCAAAGCGGCGCCATTGCCTCATCCCTCCCTGCTTGTCGCGGTCACGCTCCGTTGAGCTTGCCCGCGCCGGCCTCCACAGCTATACTCACCGCAGAAAAAACCGTGGATTGCGACTGGCCGGGTCACTCAGTCGAAAACCCCAAGGTCCCCGCTCCGTCGAACCCACGTGATTGGATGCAACTATACGGATAACGTTGCCCCTGGTCAAGCGGTTTCGGAAGCCCGCCGCCCGGAGAGCGCGCACCCTTTTTACTTGATATACTGCGCGATATCCGTACATTCGCACAAGAGGTACAACAGTACCTGTGAATTCGCTCGCCATCAGTGCAAGTCCCGGACCACAGGGGTGATATGTGACAGAATCCGCCCACTCAACCAGACCTGTCTACTTCATAGCCGACGCCCACCTGGGCAGTGAAGCGGCTGCGGTCGAGGAGGCCAAGGAACGGGATCTCCTGGAGTTCCTCGCCCACCTCGCGGGCCGCGCGTCTCTCCTCTATCTCGCTGGCGACATCTTCGACTTCTGGTTCGAGTACCGGAGGGTCAGGCCGACTGTCCATTCCGCGGTTCTGAACGCGCTGTCAGAGCTGGTCGGGTCCGGCACTGCCGTGCGCTTTCTCGGCGGAAACCACGATTACTGGGCCGGAAGCCAGTTCGAGGAGATCACCGGGGCGACGGTGCATCAGTCGCCCGTCTCCGATACACACTTCGGCAGGCGCACATTCGTCGCTCACGGCGACGGCCTCCCCCCGGGCGACCGGCGCTACAAGATGCTGAAGGCCATCATCCGCAGCCGGCCCGCCATCGCCGGGTTCCGCTTGATCCCCCCCGCCACCGGAGCATCCATCGCCCGCTGGGCGTCGGGCCTGAGCGAGATCACCGAGGAACGCATCCGCGCCGCCACTCCCGCAATGAAGGATTTCCTCGAGAGCAAGCTCGCGGAAGGCTACGACGTGGCCGTGGTCGGACACATTCACAAACAGATGATGTGGAAGTCTGGCGGTGGAACCGCGGTGGTGGTCGGCGACTGGATGAAACACCGCTCCGTCGTCGAGCTCACGGAAGACCGTCTTACGGCATTGAGCTGGGCCGGTGGTTCGCTGCGTCCCGGAGACGTCTGATCCTACAGCATGATGCCCAGCGAGACCCTGTGGGTGTCACCCAGTTCCGAGTAGAACGGCACCATGGCGTAGTCGATCCGGAAGTAGCCGAACCTGAACGCTATCATCTCCGCGTACTCGTACTCCATGCCGAAGTGAACCTTGGTGCTGCCGTCCACGGGTATCACCGCGTCGGACGCGATGACGAGGTTGCCGCGCAGGGCATCCACCGGCACGTCGAGGGCCGCGCCGACCTTGTACGTCACCGGCAGATCGAATTTCTCTTCGATGAACTTCATCTGCGGGCCAAGATTCAGGAGCGTGACCGCCGCCGTAAGACCGTCGTACCCGGGGATGCGATAGCGCCCGCCGAGGTCGACCGCGAAGCCCTTGGCGGTCTTGTCATCGATCTTCTCGTGCAGATACTTGAACGAGCCTCCCACGTCCAGATGGTCGGTGAGACGCCGTGCATAGCTTCCAGTGAACGCGAAGTCGAACACGCCGAAGTGGCCAATCGGATCGGCCGTTGGCTCGACACGCCGCTCGAGATCGTTCATGTAGAGCCCGACGATGCCGGCGCCGATGGCGTAGTCCCCGTAGGACCGAACGCCTCCGACGTACTCGTAGCGGATGTCCTGGAACCACTCGGCGTGCATCAGCGTGATGTCGACGTTCTCGACATCGATAATGCCCGCCGGGTTCCAGTAGATGGAAGACGCGTCGCCGTCGACGGCCGTGTAGGCCTCGCCCATCCCGATGGCCCTGGCCCCCACTCCCAGCTTGAGAAACGCGAGACCCGCGGACCCATCCTCGGCCGACGCCACGGTCGGCAGAATGAGGCAGATGACACCCAGAATGGCCAGGATGGAGCGTTTCATCGGGGACCTCCTGATTGAACTCTCGGTGCGCGGTGTTCCGCCAGTCGGCGTCCAGGGCCGCATCGGCGTATAATAGCAAAGCCTGGGCGCACTTCGCGGCTGCGAAGAGGACCTCGCCGCTTCTGCGCCCAAGTACTCAGACGTCGTGCACTTGAGTTTACTCAACGCCCCGAGAGGGCGCAAGTCAGTTCTGCCGAGGGCAGCCACGCCGAGAACGTTTCACGAACTCGCGCGCGGGGGCGTCCCGCGGCCCCCGAGGCGGGGGTCGCCCAGTGCCTTCGGCAGGTGCTGGGTAGAGAAGTCCCGCCCCTTTTCGGGTCAACCCCACCCAGCCCTAACCCCGTCTCGTACAAGACGCAAGCGCTCGAACCCTATGTAGTAACAACCGCCGTGCCAGAACGAGGATGCGCTGTGGGCCGCGCTCGTAACCGCATGCGACGCACGTGGTTCCGGCGGCGGGAAGCATGAGAGGCGCCTCGGCCGACCTGTTGAGCTGCCCCGGCACGTCAACTTCGTGGACAGATCGCGGGGCCACGTGGGGGCTCGTCCGCGGGCACCTCAGACTTGATTGGCAACATCAGTTATGCGATAATTTCGTGAGGGTCAATCTG
>JALGZG010000309.1 GCA_025782345.1 bacterium
CGGGGGTCTCGCCTCCAGCGCCGCCAGCGGTGTCTCATCCGACAACGACAGGCCCGACTCCGCAAGACAGGCACCGACGTATCCCGCCTCCCACGAGAGGCTGAGCGGTGCACCCTCGTCCGCGGCGACCGTCACCGGAAGGAGGACCGCAAGCATCAGCAGGAAGACTGAGACTGTCGTTCGGTTCTTCATCAGTACCTCGCCGTGAGCGCGCAGCGGAGCCCGTCACCGCCGCGAGCGACCTCGAACTCGATGCCAAGATCGCCGACCGAGTCGGTCGGGGGCAAGGCGTCGCCTCGCGCCGTCAGGAATGCGTCCACCGCCGCCACCACGTGGTTGAGAAGCGCGGCCATCATGGCGTAGCGCGCCTGCCTCAGGTGCTGGTTGCTGTCGTCGCGCATGTCGTAGTACGCGTCCCGGAACGCCTTGTCGTCGTCGCTGTACTCGTCCCAGTTGATGTAGGTCTCATCGCCGTCCTCGAACCACCATCGCCAGTAGGTCCTGTACTTCCCGATGTCCTCGTAGTACTCCTGCGTGCCGTACTCGGCCAGCGGGCGGCACAGATTGTCGTCGCAGGTCGGACAGTCAACGCACGTCGCATCGTACCAGGCGGCGTAGGCCGCGAAGTCCCAGCGGTCGTCAGCGAAGGTCTCGTACTTGTCACGGTCGTCCGTTCCCTTGGTTTCGAGCATGTAGAACCCGCCCCAGAGCGCGACCTCGGCCGCCAGGAACAGGTATCCGCGCTTCTTGCCCTGGATCAGCTGCCCCGAACCCGGGACCGCGAGCGAGGCGAGGGACATCAGCGTGGGGTCGTGCCCGATGGCCTCCCTCTCCGCTCCCGCCGCCCCCGCCTCAAGCAGCTCCTCACGGGCGTCGAGCGACGAGATCAGGACCAGCTCCGGTGCGACGGAGCACGCCCGCGCGCCGGCGCCCCCCCCGACGGGCGTTTCACCACCGGCCGGGAGCGCAGCGAGAGCCACCGGTCCGGCCGCGGACAGGATCACCGCCACCACGACAACCGAGGAAAGCCTCATCTGCACCGCCTGACCTTCATCTGCACCGCCTGAACTTCATTCGCACCGCCTACCTGATAATCGCGACCTTCATTGCCTTCGATTCCGACCGCGGCGGCCTGCCAGGCCCCGCGTAGTATGCGTCGAGAGGGTCGATGACCTTGACGCGGACGATGTAGAGCCCGCTCGCGACGCCCGAAGTGCTCCACGTGATCTCGTTGACCGTGAGATCGCCCTCCCGCTCCAACCGCGCCACGACCTCTCCGGCGACGTCCAGTATCTCGACCTCGATGTCCGCCTCCTCCTCCAGGAAGACCCTGATGGTGAGATCGGACCTCTCGGCGGGGTTCGGATAGCAGTAAGTCCGCTCCGGCGACAGCAGCTCCCCGGTCGGCGCCGGTTCGCCCGGGAGGATCGAATCGGGGTACGCTCCCTCTCCCGACGCGCTGCCGCCCTCGGTGGACCAGATCATGGACCCGGCTTCGTGCGCGTATGGCAGTCCCATCAGAAGAACTCGCCCCGACGTGCCCGCGACCAGGATGTCCAGTTGGCCGTCGTCGTCGATGTCGCCCGCCCACGGCGTGCCGAGCGCGGGGTCGGACGAGTAAGGCCAGCCGGGAATCACCTCTCCGCTGATGGCGTCGCAGAGGAACATGCTTCCGCCCGGACCCGCCGACAGCACGTCCAGCCCGCCTTCTCCGTCCATGTCACCGATGAGCGCGGACGCGCCCGCGGGGCGCGTGCTGTCTCCCCCATCGGTCACAAGAGGCCAGTTCTCGACGCGAGTGCCGTTGGCGCGCAATGCTGCGATGGCAGCCGGGCCGGCCGGAACGACTATCTCGAGATACCCGTCTCCGTCGAGGTCGCCCAGCGAGGGGCGGGCTTCGACCCTCTTGCGAAGGTCGACCGGCCACCCCGGAAGCTCATTGCCCGCGCTGTCCCACACGTGGACGGTCCCTCCGGAACCCACGGCGACGACCTCAGGCGAACCGCCACGCGCGCGGTCGATGTCGCCGATGACGATCTGTGACGTCTCGCGCTCCCATGCGTCGACGACCACGGGCCATCCCGCCACGGAGCTCCCGTCGGCGTTCAGGACCGCGATCCACCCACGGTTGGTCGTAGACGTCACGATCTCGGAGAGCCCGTCGCCGTCCAGGTCTCCCGCGGCAATACACACGTCATCGAGAACCAGGTGGCCGAACGAGTAGGGCGAGGAGCCCAGGTGCACCCCCTCGCTGTCAACGACGTTGAGGTTCCCTCCTCCGGACGCGACTGCGATCTCCAACCCTTCTGTGTCGTCGAAGTTGGAGGCAACCGGCACCGAGCTGGCGGGGCCGTCCAGCGCCAGCGGGTACTCGACAGAGTGCAGGTCGGCGTACCCGTCGGCGTTGTTGTCCGTGTGATCCCAGACGTACAGCGAACCGGCCCCGGAAGCTACGATGACCTCCGCGCCGCCGTCGCCGTCGAGATCCGCCGCCGATGGTGAGCGAGTGATGCCTCCGGGAACGACCGCGAAGAGGCCGGGCACCTCGAACATCGGAAGAACCGGTGTCCCGTCGTGATGCCACGCGTAGACGTTGCCGCTCGTCGCCGCCACGATGATCTCACCGTCGCCGTCACCGTCGAGATCGGCGACGCGGGGCGTCATCGAACCAAGCGGCTCGTCCAGGTCGATCGGCCACCCGTCCTTCCATCTGTCGAACCGGACGTTCATGGTCATGACGTCACCGGTGTCGGAGATGTTGTCCACCGTGACGTACGTCCTGGCCCCCATGTTAGTGTCGGTCGAGGGATAGGTGTCCCACGAGAACGTCCCGTTGTTCTCCGCGAAGAAGGGATCGTACCTGCACCCCGACCAGTAGAAGCTGTTGATGTTGCCCAGGTCCATGATGCGTGTGTCGTCGATGTGATAGATGAGCATACCCGGCCCGGGCAGCAGGAAGTCGTATTCGTGGTTCAGCTCCGGCGGCTCCAGGACCGGATCCACGGGCCCCAGAACGACGCCTCGCTCCTCGTCGATCGCGACCGTGAGGTCGTGCCCGATGTCGTCCAGCCTGTTCTCTATCAGGAAATACTCATCGCTCGTAATGGGGATCTTGAAGAGCCTGTCCCCGGGACCCCTGAGCTCGGTCGCCTTGACCTGGATGTCGTCGGTGTCGTCGAGGATAACGACCGAATCCAGCCACCCCAGATACTCCTTCGACCACGCGCACGGCGACGCGGGTATCAGCCCGTACGCCCATCCCCACGGCGTGTTCATGCCGATGCTGCCACCCGAATCCATGATCCCCCACATGCCGATGGCCGGGAAGAAGTTGGACGTGTTGTAGAGGTCGGGAAGCCCAAGGATGTGCGCCACCTCGTGGACGAGCGTGCCGTTTAGGACCATGGTCAGGCCGTCCTGGCACGAGGTCTCGGGCATTATCGCGGCGCTCCACACCTCCACGGCGCCGTCGTTCACGAAAATGGGCTCGCCGAGCGCGATGTGCGCGGACGGAAGATCGAACGGGGAATCGAGATTGATGTCGCTCTGCCAGTCGGCACCCGCGTGGAAGAGGATGTAGCCGTCGTACTGCGAGAAGTCGATGGAGTCCGACGTGTCGGCGGCCGCGAAGGCGTCTCTCGTGAACTTCTCTACCTGACTGACGTACCAGACCTGCTCTTCCGAGTAGTCGTGGTAGTAACCCATGTCGTGCGGCACAATGTAGGCCGACTCGGGTTCCGCCGGGAAGACGTCGAACTCGATCTCGAGATTGTCGTAGGAGACCGACCCGTAGTAGTTGTCGAGTGCCGTCATGTGGAGTTCGAAGTACTCTTTGTCGTGCGGCGGGCTGTCGAACGTCGCCTCCTGAAGCTCGGAGTAGTCAAAGGTGCCGTCGCCCGTGCTGCGGGGGTCGTTATCCGGAACGAACGCGATGCGCAAGGCCAGAAGTCGGATGGTCGCTCTGCCGTCCCGCGACCGCCCCCGCGAGGCCGCGAGTTCGATCGCGCCGATCTTGGGCACCTCGTCAACGAAGACCTTGGGAGCCCCCTCAATGACCGTGCCGCCCGGCGGAAGACCCTTCCGGCAGATCAGGACGTCGCCGGCGGCGGACGACAGGAAGAGCGCCACGGCGACAAGTGCGGCCGCAGCTCCGGCGACTGAGCGACCGAGGTTACCGGGTCGGATCATTGTGGGGCCACACCTCTCTCGGATTCGGGTCGTGCCCGCGCGATGTCCGCTAGAACGTCGCTGTCAACGAGAACCTGAACGGCCTCTTGAGCCCCTCGGCCTGTGGGACGTTGGCCATGTCGAACGCGAAGTTCCTGTAACTGAGCCCCATGCCGAAGGCGAAGTCCTTGATCTCTCCGTCCTCGTCGTAGACGTAGCCTCCCCGGAGAGCGAAGAGATCGTAGTAACGGTACTCGGCGCCGAAGTTGAGAACGACCCCGAGCGACAGGTCCGCGATGTCCTCGATGATGACCAGCGATTTGTTGTAGTCGGCAGACACGCTCAGCTCGTTCATCTCGTCATCGAGGATCTTGTAGGACGTTCCCACTTTGAGGTTCCTGGGCAGCGGATCTTTTTGTTCCTCGTCGATGTACGCGATCTTGGGACCGACGTGCTGCACTGTACCACCCACGTTCCACCTGCCGTCCATCAGCCGCCACAGCGCTCCGAAGTCGGCGGCGAAGGTCGTTCCCGAGCCCGCCTTCCCCTCTATGGTGACGCCCGCAGGCGCCAGATCCACGTAGACGAACTTGAGATTGATACCGATACCGATGTCGTCGCCGATCCTGGCTCCGTAGGCGATCGATGGTATGACCTCATAGGAGCGGAAGGTCGTGTACGGGTCAGGGTCGTCCTCCGTGGTCGCCTGCTGCTCGCCGTACGTCAGGTAGATGAGTGACCCCGCGATCGTCCCCAGCCCCTCGATCTTCTGCGCGTACGCGGCGTACTCGTAGTAAACGTCGTCCCAATCCGGAACCAGTCGGGAGTGCAAGAGCGACACGTTGTAGGTCTGCTCGAGGAAGGCGAGCCCCGCGGGGTTCCACCAGCAGGCGGTGGCGTCGTCGGATATCGATACGAAGGCATCGGCCATGCCCGCCGGGCGCGCGCCCGGGTGGATGTAGAGCGACTGCGCCCCTCCGATTGACACCTGCGCGGCGGCTGGCGCTGCTGCGAGCGCGATCAGAAGCAGCGCGACGGGTAGTCGTTTTCTCATCATTGCGTGAACGTCCCCTTTCGACGTAAGCCGGCGGGCAAACCCAACCCGTGGGATGACTCTCCGGCTATCTCATGATCACAGCTCTGCCTATGACCTCAGCTTTGTCTCCGCGGTACTCATCGGACACCGCGTGTATTCTGTACAGATAGACCCCGTTGGCCAGTTCGTCGCCCTCGGCGTCCCTGCCATTCCAGTGGACCCAGTTGGCGCCCGCGGTGCCGACAACATCGTTGATGCGGCGTATCCGGCGGCCTCCCACGGTGAAGATGTCGATCGTCACAGCAGCAGCCACGGGGAGCTGGAACATGATGTCAGTCCCCTCGGCGTCCCCGCTCTGGAACGGGTTCGGGTAGTTGGCGACGTTGCGGATTGTGAATTCGGCGGACGACACGATCTCGAACTGGAGGTTCCTGGACGAGCGGTTACCCATGTTGTCGCTGGCAGCGACCGAGATCGTGTGATCTCCAAGCCCCAGCGACGGCAGCGGATAGACGATTGCGCCCGCGCGGAAACTGCCCAGATCGTACACGAACATGTCCGTGACGTCCGTCGAGTCCCCTCCGCCGTTGACCAGAAGGACTATGCCGTCTCCCGGGTCCCGGCGGATCAGATTGATGCCGTTCTCGTCCGACAGCCGTATCTCCAACTCATCGCCCGGCAGGACTGACGTCACTCCGCCCTCGAACGACATCGAGATGTCGGGCCCGCGTCCGTCCGATACCTCGACGCTGTCCGCGATGGTCACCTCCTCAAAGGAGAGCGAGCCGTCGCTCTCACCGTCGTAGAAGTAGGCGCGGATGCGACCGTTCGGCCCCTCCTCAGCGAGCGCCGACACAACGAACTCAGTCGAGAAGTCGCCGCCGTTCACGACGGAGGACCCCTCGAAGAGGACCTCGCCAGGAAGCTGGTACTCGACATGGTGCTGAGTCTGCGGCTGGATGTAGCCGCTGGTGTCGGCGGTGTCGAGCACCCGAACCAGAACCACACCGCTCGCTCCCGCCGTCGAACCGGCGTTCGTGCCCGTGACGGTCACGCGATCACGCCTGCGCATCGGCTCGACGCCGTCTTCGTCTATCTCACCCCCGCCACTCGGAGACACGAACGTCGCGGCGGGATCGCCGATCAGCGCGAACCTGGTGTTGTTGACCCAGACACCATAGCTCGCGCCCGTCTCGATGAACCCGGCCTGCAGCCCCTGCCCGAAGTCCAGGAAGACCGTCGGAGCGTCCCGCTGCTCGCCGAAGGTCTTCCTGAGAAAACTCCTGTTGAGCGTCGAGTTGTACCCCGAGCCCGAATCCCTCGTGCTGCCGATCGACGCTATCGACCCACCGATGGGCGACTTCACCAGAAGCTCGCCGAGGGAATCGGAACCCGGCATGTCGAACTTGTTCAGTCGACAAGATGCGGCGAAGAAGAGAGGCAGCCGGTCGATGTTCTTGAGCTTCGGGATATCATCGATGATGAAGACGAGCTCGTGAGCCATCAGGAGCTCGTTGCCGTGCCCCGTGTAGTTGAGGATGAGGGCTCCGTCGTTCCACGTCTCCACGAGGGCCGCTCGCGCCGCCGGCTTGAACTTAAACAGGGCGTCGAACTCGTACTCCATCAGATAGATCTTTCGCCTGTCAAGGGACCACGGGAGGACCTCACGGCATATCTGTTCGGCCTGCTTCGTATGCGAGTACTCGAGGGGCGGGTTCTCGTCGCCGTAGTTCTCTTTCCACTCGTCATCAGCGACCAGGACGGCGGTGTTCTTCCAGACCCCCTGCACGGTCTCAGTTTCATACCGCTCTATCTTATCGATGATCGTCGCGAGCTCGCCGGAGGACCGGACCGACAACCTGCCGAGCGCCATGCCCGGCTCGTACTGGCTGACGGCGTCGAATCCGACGAACCAGAAGTCGGTCGGCCAGTGCGACGAGCCGCCGGTGTAGTACGTCGGCACGTAGCAATCGATTCCCGTCGTCAGGTAGTGACGGTAGTCGGACGTGGCGTCGCCCAGCAGGAGCGCGTGCGTCGGTGGTACGTCGGCGTTATCGGAAAGGAACTTGAGGTAGTCCCTGATGGCCGTCGGATCAACCACGCCCCACGAGAATTCGTCGTAGACGTCGGACACCCGGGCCAGGCGGACATCGTAGCCACCGCCGGCGGAGCTCTCCCGGTAGTTCTTCAGCCGGAGCGCCTCGTCGTAGAAGCCGTCGTAGACGATCATGACGTAGTCCATGCTGGTGTCGGACCTTAAGCCCTCGTGAACGTCCCTCTCGATACCGGGCGTCAGATAGCCGCCGTCCGACACGGCCACGTAGGATACCGTGTCGGCCAGGTCGTCCTGGAAGGTCGCGCCGTAGCCGTGGGACGACTCGGTGGTAGTGACGCCGGGAACGGTGCGGACGGTGTGGCGGTCCAGGATCTTGAACACGGAGACGTCGCCGGTCTCGAATCCATCCAGCACGTACTCGAGCACTCCGGTCCTGAGCGAACTCCCGAAGGCCAGCTGGTCGTCGTTGACGCCGTCCTCGGAATCCATGTCCGCCCAGAGCGTGCGCCAGTACTCGAACTCGAACCAGTCTATGAGGATGGTGTCGTCCAAGTAGAGGGTGTCTGCGCGAGGCACGAACACCTCGTAGACGTTGTAGTCGAACCCCGGCTCCTCGGGAAGGTAGTCCCTGAACGGGAGCCCGTCGCTCTCGAAGACGAGGCTCGCGTAGCCGTTCCATTCCCCGATGAAGGCCTCGACGTCGTTCAGGTAGAAGTACGCGATGTGGTCCGGGTCAGCGATGTAGCTGATGGAACTGCCGTCGACTCGCGCCCTCAGGGAGCCGGTGGAACCTGTGACGACGTGCGTCAGCTTCTCGTAGCTGGGAACGTAGTGCTCGGGGCGCGGGAGCTTCATCTCGTACCAGAAGAAGTTGTCGCCGCGGCCCTGGCGCTCGAACCTGTTCTTCTCGAAGTGCTCCCTCGCCCGGTAGTCGGTCACGACAACCGGGTTCGGGTCGTCCTGGAGATCGTCGACATCCATTCTGAGAGGCGGGTCGGCGAAGGGGGTCCCCTCGCTCTCCCAGGTCATCCAGTAGACGGCCGTGCCCGCGAAAGGGTTCTCGTAGTACGGCTCCTCCGGTGAATCGAGCATCAGTTCGTCGGCCCAGGCGTCCGTACCGACGGCATAGAAGACCACCCGGTCGCCGGGTTCAAACACGCCGTCGTCACCTCCGACGACGGCGATCGTGCACTCATCCATCCAGTCGGGACGCGGGTCGGTGACGTCGGGAGGAAGCGGTATCCCGGTCCCCGTGAACACGCGGATCGACGTCGGGTCGACCGCGTCCGGGTCGATTCCCGCCCCTGACAGGTCGTCATGCCCGACGGCGTAGATCCCTCTTCTGTCGACCGTGAGCTTGAGCCAGTTGAAAGACGTGTCGAAGTACTCGTCCGCGCGGCCCCTCGTGGGGCCGGGACGAGTCCTCCACGCTCTGCCGCTCTCGTAGTTGGCGAGCACCGACCGGTAGAGCCTCTCCCATCGCTCGGATGTGCCTCGGGGCGGCGTGTGAGAGCGTACACCGCGGAAGGTCAGGGACACCTCTATCGCGTCGTGCGAGACGGACGTGCCCCGCGCAGGATCGACCTGACAGGGATAGAACTCGATGTGAATTACTCTCTGCCTGGACAGCCACCGGGGTTCGGTCATCGACGCGGCCGCCCGCGGCCAAAGACCCTCGCGCGCGTACGGCTCGCCCTCGACATATTCGTAGCTGCTCACCTCGCCCTCTCCGACCTCGACCGTGGTGAGCGCGGGAAGAACCCTGATGCCCTGCCGGGCGGAACTCCCGCTCGTCGAGACGGCCAGTTCGATGTCCCGGCAGTCCGGCACCGCGAGTGTCAGGCGCACGACGGGCACGTCGGGGGCGCCCGGAACGCCCATCGCGTCCGCCCCCTCGACAAACAGAGTCGTGTACTCGGTGCCCCCGATGGTCACACGACCGTGCACGGCCGCGCCGGGCCGATAAACAACGACGATGCCCTCCTCGCTCGAGGACACCACCGTGGGCCCGGCAGCGCATGCCCCAGAAATCAGAAGGACGGCGACGAGCGCCGCCCCCATGGCCGGCACGTGTTTCCGCGCCATCAGCTCTCCTCCGATGCTGCCCCCGTCAGGGCGGAACTCACGTCATTCCTACTGACGACCCCGACGACATGCCCATCCTCGTCGACGACGGGAATGAGCACGAGTTTCCTGTTAATCAGAAGCGCGGCGACCTTCATGATCGAAGTCGAGGGCCCCGCGGTGATCAGATCGGTCGCCATGATGTCCTCGGCAAGAAACAAAGCCGGCTCGATCTCGGCCATCGTCTGGGCCTCGATCTCACCGAGGTCGTCAAGAAAAGCCAGCTCATCGAACATCGAGAGGTAATGGGGGATGAAGATGTTGATGAGCTCCTCGTGCGTCACGAGGCCGAGGAGGCGTTTGTCCCCGTCCACTACAGGGACGCCGGGTATGCGGTGTTTCTTCAACAGGGCAGCGATTTCAGCCACGTTCGCCGCCCGCCCCACCGCAATCACGTCCGTGGTCATGTAGTCTCTGGCCTTCAGGCCCATTGGTCGTCCTTCTTGAGGTAAGGCCTCGACCGGCCCCGCGAGGAAGCGTGCGCGGTCCGGGTTGACGGCTTACCTCGCTGAATCGAGAATCTTGTACACGGCCTCGACAGACTCGGCCGCGAGCAGTGCGCTTCGCTTACCCTCATCCTTCATCAGGAATGACAGCCTGGCCATCAGGTTGAGATACACGCCCGAGGGCTCGGTCTCCTTCGGGGCCGCAATGAGGAATATGAGCCTGACCGGATTGCTGTCAAGAGCGTCGAACGGTACGCCCTGCGTGGTTCTGGCGAACGCGAACACCACGTTCCGGACCACCGTGCTCTTGGCATGAGGGAAGGCCACCCCGTAGCCCACACCGGTGGTCACGAGCTTCTCTCTCGCCCGCACGTCCGTCAGGAATTGGTCCCCGTCCGTGACGCTCGGGGACGTCGCTATCAGTCCCGCCAGCGACGACAGGATCTCGTCCTTGCTCCCGGCCGGCAGCGCCAGGTTTATGAGCTTCGCATTGGTGAAGGCGGACAACTTCATGTGTTCAGTCCTCTGTCAGTTCGCTCCCGCGGTCGCTGTCAATTCGCACCCGAGCGCGTTGACAGGAAGACGATTGCGGCGGACACGCAGATCATCGCGACCTGTGTCAGAGCATGGCGTCGCCCGAGCGACCTGCCGTGTGGGAAGATCCTCGAAAGGCGGGGCGAATGCCCCGGGAAGACCTTCATCTCGCGAGGCAGAACCCCCACTTTCCAGAGGAGGTTCTCGATATCCGGGACCACGGCCCCTACAGCTCCCCAGAAGATACCCGTGCGACCCATCCCGGCCGCCAGCATGGCCACGAAGACGGCCGACACGACCCCCACCTCCACCCACATCTTCTCGAACTCGTAGTGTGGCAGCACATCGAGCGGCACGTGGCTCACAAGCCCCAGGAGCGCCGCCCCGGCCTGGCTATCCGTGAACGACCCTGCCGCTGCCCCAACCGCCAGGTGGGTAATGACGGTCAACCGCTACCCCTCCTTGTACTCGCCCATGGACATGAATCTTTCGAGGCGTCTGCGGACGAGCTCGGCAGGTGACAGCTCTTCGAGCTCCGTCAGGTGACGCTCTATCGCCTCACCGACGTGCCGGGCGGTCCGCTCAGGGTCCCTGTGCGCACCTCCACCCGATTCGGGGATGATCTCGTCGATCACACCAAACTCCTGGAGGTCGCGCGCGGTGATCTTCATCGCCTCGGCAGCCTCGCTGGCGCGCGCAGCGTCCCTGAACAGGATGGAGGCGCACCCTTCGGGCGTTATCACCGAGTAGACCGAGTATTCCAGCATAAGCACCCTGTCGCCAACGCCGATGCCCAGCGCTCCCCCGCTCCCGCCCTCGCCGATGATCACAACGACGATCGGGACCGGAAGCCGCGACATCTCGCGCAGGTTGCAGGCGATCGCCTCCGCCTGCCCGCGCTCCTCCGCTCCTATTCCAGGCCACGCCCCGGGCGTGTCCACGAACGAGATGATCGGACGCCCGAACTTAGCGGCCATCCTCATCAGGCGGAGCGCTTTTCTGTAGCCCTCGGGGTGAGCGGAACCGAAGTTGCGAAGGATGTTCTCCTTTGTATCGCGCCCCTTCTGATGCCCGATGATCACCACCTTGCGCCCACCGAAGAAACCGAGCCCTCCGATGAGGGCGCCGTCGTCCCCGAATTTCCTGTCGCCGTGCAGTTCCACGAAGTCGATGCCCAGCATTCTGAGGTAATCGAAGGTGTACGGCCTTCGTGGGTGCCGCGCGATCTGGGTGACCTGCCACCGCGTGAGCTTGCCGTAGATCTGACGCCTGAGGTCCTCCGCCTTGACCTCGAGCTTGGAGAGTTCCCTGGCCACGTCGATGTTCTGGCCGTCGGCGAAGCTCCTGAGCTCATCGATCCTGGACTCCAGCTCCAGAAGTGGCTTCTCGAACTCAAGCCATCCAGCCATAGTTGCCGCTCCATTTCAGGGGACCCGGGAATGCCGGGTCACGGGGCTTCGCACCTGCGTCAAGGCCCCCGTATTAGAAGCTGTCGTAGAAGACGAACGACAGCGCCCTCGATGACCGCTCCGGCGAATCGCTCGGGCCGACGAGATTCCTGAAGTAGAAATCGATCTCGAGCTGGTCCGCGAAGATCCACCTGAGCCCCACGTTCAGATAGCCGGTCTTGTCGTCCGAGCCGTCGTCGTACCTCGTAGTTGCGAACTGGTACTCCGTCAGCACGGAGAACTCCTGGGAGAACCTGGCCGAGACCCCGACGAAGTAGTCCGGTCTCACCTTCTCGATCTCCAGTGTCCTGGAAATGCCGCCGTGGAACTGCCAGAATTCGGAGAACGGCGCGGTCTTGACCGCAACCACGTATATGCCCTGGGACGCCTTCTCGTAGCCGCCGTCGGGCATCTGGGCGCCGTGGCCCCTCGAATCGTATCCCATGGCCAGGCCGGGCATGATGTCGTACTCCTCGGCGAGCCTGATCTTCAGCTCGAACTCGATCTCGTTGTCCCAGTCGGGCTCGCCGGAACCTATGACGTTCCCGGCACCGTAGCTGACCCCGGCCGAGACGTACGGGCTAACCCCGATGGCAAAGCCGGTCCGGACGCCGCCATCGGGCACAACGCGCACGCGTAGCGAATAGCCTGCCCGAGGCAGTGTGTAGGCCGTCTGAACGTCCACGAGCCGGGTGGACGAGTTTCCGTTGTAGCCCGCGGCCACCGACGGAACCAGGATCAGAAGCAACGACAGGACCGCAAGAGCCCCGATTTGACGCATCTTACCGACCCTCCAAGCTTCCAGAGAATGCCCCGAGATCCTGCCGCGAAATATAGCAACTGCCCACCAGGCTGTCAATTAGAAACCCGGGTCGGGCACCCTTGCGGTCGCCACAGAACCCGTCAGGGCAACGGCCGACTCGCCGACGATATCCTCGAGCCGGTCCAGGAGCTCCCTGGAGGGCTCTACCCGGATCCCGCCCGTAGAAATCATGACGTCCTCGCCGGCCGCGGCCTTCACGACGATATCGACCGGGCACCGGCCACCATGGGTCAGCAGCAGGTCCCTCAAGCTCTCGAGCATTGTCTCTTCGAAGCCCACCGACGAAATGCTGATGGTCATTCTCTCAACGAACTTCCCGTGAGCGCCGGCAAGCGTGACCACGTCCGCCGCAATGACCTTGGGCTCTTCCTCTTCCCTGGTCGAGACCTTCCCGTCGACTATCACGGCCGCGTCGCGGCGAATCACCTCGCTCTTCTTACTATAGATGCTGGAGAACACGACCAGCTCCACGCTGCCGGAGAAATCCTCGAGCGTGACGAACGCCATTTGCTCGCCCTTGCGGTCCGTGGTGGTCTTGACGTGTGTGACGATGCCGCCCAGCCGGACGGGTTCCCCGTCCTCCATGTCAGGCAGGTCGGCCGTGCTGGCCGTGGCGAATGTCTGGAGCTCCCTCTCGTAGCGAGCGAGCGGATGGCCGGAGACATACATCCCAAGGATCTCCTTCTCCTTCGCAAGCGCGACACCGTCCGACCACGGCGCGGCCTCCGGCAGCTTCCGCGGCCGCAGGTCCTCGCCCGTGTCGGTCTCCAGGATATCCATGAGCGACGTCTGCCCGGAGTCCCTCTCCTGCTGCATCCTCTGGCCAAGATCCAGAGCGGCGGAGACAACCTGGTACTGCTGGGCCCGATGTCCGTGAAGCCCGTCGAGAGCACCGGCGGCCACGAGGCTCTCGAGTACCCGCCGGTTCACGAGCCTGAGATCCACGCGGCTCGTCACGTCGAAGATGTCCTCGAACGAACCGTGCTCGCGTCTGGCGGCCACTATCGACTTCACCGCGGAACGTCCCACGTTCTTGACGGCCGAAAGGCCAAACTGGATATCTCCGCGCGGCGTCGCGCGGAACCCGACGTGCCCCTCGTTGACGTCCGGCGGCAGCACCCGTATCCCCAGCCTGCGGCACTCCCCCGTCAGTATGACCACGCGGTCCGGGTTGTCCATCTCGCTCGTCAGGGTTGCCGCCATGAACTCCGGCGCGAAGTGGGTCTTGAGATAGGCGGTCCGTACCGCCAGTACCGCATAGCAGGCGCTGTGAGGTTTGTTGAAGCCATGGTCGAAGATCTTGACCGCGGTCTTCTTAGGGATTCCGTTCGCGGCGCAGCCCGTCACGAAGTCCTCTCTCTGCGTGGCCATCTGCTCGACGACCTTCTTCCGCATCGCGTTCAGGAGGACGTCCGCCTGGCTCATCGTGAAACCCGCCAGCGCACTCGAGATCTGCATGACCTGCTCCTGGTAGGCCATGACGCCGTAGGTCTCCTCCAGAACGGGCGCGAGCTTCGGATGGATGTAGCTGACCTTCTGCCTGCCGTGCTTGCGCTTGACGTAGTCGTCGACCATTCCGGAACCCA
>JALGZG010000148.1 GCA_025782345.1 bacterium
AGCGGTTCCGTTCGGATTGGCCGTGCAGCGGAGACGTGCGTTGGTCGTGAGCCTTGGCATCGATATCGTCGACCTTGAGGAATTCCGCGCCGGGCTCAATGACAGCCTGGTGGGTGAGTTCTTTCTGCCCGACGAGATCAGCTACTCACGTACCCAGGCACGCTCATGGGAGAACCTCGGCGCGCGGCTCGCCGCTAAGAGGGCCGTCTTCAGGGCCCTTGGTGCTGCCGCCGGGGGCGCACCGACCTGGCACGAGGTCGAGGTAGTGAGACGCGAGTCGGGCACGCTTACCGTGCGACTATCCGGGAGCGCGCTGGCGCTCGCCGCGGGGCAGGGCGTGTCCGAGTGCAGGCTCTCGATGTCGCACACGAAGCGGACAGCCCTCGCTGTTGCGGTTCTCGAGGACGGAAAGTCGTGACGGAAGGCCTGCGGGCGGAGCGCCAGGGCGGCCCAAGGGCGGAACATCAGGGCGGCCGTGCGGCCGGACACCTGGCCGACACAACCGGACAGCGGGAGGAGGGCGAGCTCCTGAACATCGGGGCGATCTGCTCCGACCGCGTATGCGCGAGAGGCCACGCCGATAGGGTCGCGCTCATCTGGGAGGGGTTCGGGGACAGGAAGGCCACCTACACGTTCGGTGACCTCAAGGTATTCTCGAACGGATTCGCGCAGATGCTGGTCGACCAGGGGATCGCCCCCGGGGATCGCGTCTGCCTCTTCATGGACAAGATCCCGAGTCTCTATTTCGCGTTCCTCGGCGTGCTGAAGATGGGCGGAGTCGTCCAGCCGCTCTTCAGCGCCTTCGGCGACGAGTCGCTGGAGGTCAGGCTGGCAAGCGCGGGTACTACGGCCATCCTGACGACGCGCAAGCACGTGAAGAAGGTCCGGAAGATACTGGACCGCCTGCCAGACCTCACGCACGTCATCGTGGTCGAGGGCGATCCGAGCAAGCTCAAGGACGGAGAGGTCTTCTTCGACGTCGAGAGCGCTCCGCGTGTCGAGGAGTTCGACGTCTACCGGTCGGGCCCGGAGACGCCGTCGGTGCTGCACTACACCTCCGGCACGACGGGCCAGCCCAAGGGCGCCCAGCACGCGCACGACTCCATCTGGGGGCAGGCGCTGACGACCTCGTGGGTTCTGGACCTCAAGGAGGACGACATCTACTGGTGCACCGCCGACCCGGGCTGGGTCACGGGCACGAGCTACGGCATCATCGGGCCGTGGTCGCTGGGCGTGACGCAGTGCGTCCTCGACTCGGGATTCACTTCGGCCCGCTGGTACCAGTTCATTGCTGACAACCACGTGACGGTCTGGTACTCGGCGCCCACGGCCATCCGCTCGCTCATGCGGGACGGAGACGAACTCGTCGCCAAGTACGATCTCTCATCGCTCAGGCACCTTGCCTCGGTCGGGGAGCCCCTGAACGCGGAGGCCGTGGTCTGGAGCGAGAAGACCTACGGATTGGCCTTCCACGACACGTTCTGGCAGACGGAGACGGGCTCCATCATGATAGCCAACTACCCGGGCATGCCCATCAAGCCCGGCTCGATGGGCAAGCCGTTCCCGGGTATTGCGGCCGCGGTGCTGGACCTCAAGACGTACGAGCCTCTGACCGAGCCCGACTCCGTCGGCCTCATCGCGTTCCGGCCGGGGTGGCCGTCCATGTTCCGGGCCTACCTGAACGAGCCTGCGAAGTACGCGAGCAGGTTCGTCGGCGCCGCAGACGGCGCGACACCGGATGAGCTGAGAACTGACACGAGCCTGTGGTACGTGTCGGGTGACCGCTCGAGCGTCGACGCGGACGGCTACTTCTGGTTCGTGGGCCGCGACGACGACGTCATCAATACCGGGGGGCACCTGGTGGGGCCGTTCGAGATCGAATCGGCGCTCGTGGAGCACGAGGCCGTGGCGGAGGCCGCGGCGGTGGGCAAGCCCGACGCGGTCAACATGGAAGTGGTCAAGGCGTTCGTGACGCTCAAGCCGGGCTTCGAGCCGTCGGGCGATCTCGAGCTCTCGATAATGAACTTCATCAGGAAGAAGCTCTCGCCGCTGGCGATGCCTCAGGAGATAGAGTACAAGGACAAGCTCCCGCGCACTCGCTCGGGGAAGATACTCAGGCGGTACCTGCGGGCAATCGAATGGGGCGAGGACGTGGGTGATCTGTCGACACTGGAGGACGACTAGACCGGAAGGCGATCAGGCGGTCACACCGTCGCACCGAAGAAAGGAACGCACATGGACGATATCAGGGAGGCCGTGCTCGAATACGTGATCGACGAGTACATCGATGAGGACGACGATATGGAGGTGGACGCGGATACCGCTCTCATCTCATCCGGGATCGTCGATAGCTTCTCCATGGTCTCGCTCAAGGCATTCCTGGAGAATAGGTACGACATCAGGATTCCCGATGAGGACGCCACTCCGGAGGCGTTCGACACCGTGAATTCCATCGTACGGATCGTGGAGAAGCACAGCAACTGACAACACTACGGGATTATTCAGGAGCGAGGATGGAATGGCGTACTCGACAGCCACGCGTCAGGCGTTCGCCGACGACATAGCCACGATCAAGGAGAAAGGTCTCTTCAAGGAGAAACGCTTCATCTGCTCGCCGCAGGCGGCGGAGATCGAGGTCGAGTATCCGGAGGGGGCCGCCTGTAAGAAGGTGCTGAACTTCTGCGCCAACAACTACCTCGGCCTCTCCAGCCACCCGGAGGTCGCCAAAGCCGCCCACGCGGGGCTCGACTCACGCGGCTTCGGAATGAGCTCCGTGCGCTTCATCTGCGGCACGCAGGACATCCACAGGGAGCTGCAGGACAGCGTGTCCACCTTCCTCGGAATGGAGGATACGCTGCTCTTTCCATCCTGCATGGACGCAAACGCGGGAGTGTTCGAGGCGATCATGGGGAAGGGCGACGTCATCATCGCCGACAGGCTCATCCACGCCTCCCTGATCGACGGGATCCGCCTGTGCTCGGCGGAGTACGACACGTTCAAGCACATGGACATGAAGCATCTCCGGAAGAAGCTGGAGCTGCACCAGGACAAGAGGCGGCGCCTCATCGTGACGGACGGTGTCTTCTCAATGGACGGCGACCTCTGCCCGCTCGACAAAATGTGCGATCTCGCCGACAAGTTCGACACCATGGTTCTGGTAGACGACTCGCACGCGTCGGGCTTCATCGGGAAGACAGGCAGGGGCGTTCACGAACACTTCGGCGTCATGGACCGCATCGACCTCATAACGACGACCTTCGGGAAGGCACTGGGAGGCGCCTCCGGCGGATGCGTCTCCGGCAGAAGCGAGCTCGTCGAGCTCTGCAGGCAGAAGGCGAGGCCCTACCTGTTCAGCAACTCGCTCTCGCCGGTTATCGTCAGTGCGACCATCAAGGTCATCGATTTCCTCTCATCCACGACCGAGCTCCGGGACAAGCTCGAAGCGAACACCAAGCGCTTCAGGGAGGGGATGACTGCGGCCGGGCTGAATATCAGGCCGGGTGTCACTCCCATCGTGCCGGTCATGCTGTACAACGCGAAGCTCGCGAACGACATGGCGCGCGACATGTACGCGGAGGGCATCTACGTCATCGGGTTCTTCTTCCCGGTCGTGCCAGAGGGCCAGGCGAGGATTCGCGTGCAGCTCTCCGCGGCGCACGAGAACGAGCACATCGACAAGTGCGTCGCTGCGTTCAAGAAGGTGGGGGAGAAGTACGGGATCCTCGGGCTGGACAAGAAGGGCATCATCGAGAAATACGGGACCTAAGCGAGCCTGAGGATAGAAGGTCAGGTAGCTCCGCACCGCAAGCAGCAGAGAAGGGGCCGCGCCGACGCGCGGCCCCTTCTGCGTGTGCGCCGGGCATGGTGTGCAGCGCTGGAGGCAGCCCGACTACCGGCCGGCCCTGGCGACCGCGTATGCGGCATGGTGGAGCATGTCTGATGAAAGCCTGTTCGGGCACGATTTGTGCATCCTTCAGCTGATTGCTCGGACCAGCTGTGCTGCGCCGGGCCTGTTCCTGACAGTGGTGGCGGTTGATAAGACTGCCTACTGGGCCGATTGAACGTCGGAGGGGATCATGCGGAGCCGGATGCTAAGACTGAAACCTTTGCTGTTTGCGGCGCTGTTCCTGCTCTGCGCGGCTAGTACGGCCGCCGGGTACGGCGTTGACTGGGTCGTGCTTGTGGACAACACGGGGACGATGCGCTACCAGAGCCGTGGGGTCATGACGGTCCAGGCGATCAAGGAATTCGTGTCGCTCACCGAGCCTGGGGACCGCGTCTCCATCTGCAGCTACGGCGAGCGTCCCGCTTCCGTGCTGCCGACCAACCCGGTGCTCATCGAGGACGAGTCGTCGAAGGACTACGTGAGGTCGCACGCCACGTTCGGCTTCAACGCCGACAGGACCGACATCACCGCGGGCCTGGAGTATGTGTGGCGGGAGCGGGCCCGCCTGTTCCCTGGCCTGGCGTCGGGTGACGGGAAGGGCGCCGACGCGGTCATCGTCCTCCTCACGGACGGCAAGCTCATCCCGGTCTATCGCAGCTACGCGCAATACGAAGCAACGTACGACAGGAGCCGCAGACGCCTTCTGGAACTCGCGTCCCTTTGTGCGGAGGAGGGAATCCGGATCTGCACGATCGGGCTCGGCCGCGCGCGGAAGGTCGACGGAAAACTGCTCGCGGATATCTCCGCGACGACAGGCGGCACCTACCGCCACGTTGCCGCCGCTTCAGACGTTGCGGAGGCCTACCGGGCGATCGCGGGCGAGCAGCGACCCTCGGCGCCGGTCGAGGTGGTCGAGGCGCCGGTTATCCTGGAGCTTCAGGATACGGTCACGGCATCCGAGACCTCCGAGCCGCCCCGGGAGAAGAAGGTCAAGCACGTCGGAGCGCGTCTGTCGAACGCGCTCGGCGGCTTCTCGTCGGAGTTCTGTCTGGGCTCCGCGAGCATCCTCGCCATCTTCGTCGGGATGATCGCGGTGGGTACCGAGAAGCGCCAGAAGTGGGCCATGCGCTTCTCGACGGCTATCTTCGGCACGGGAGAGATGCGCGTGAGGGGTTATCTCAAGCCAATGGACGTGGCCGGGATAGCTTCGGCCAGGGCGTGTATCGGTCTCGAGAATCCCGGTGTGGAATCCGTGCGGGTGGGCAGCGGCACCTCGTTCATACCCCAGATCGAAGCGCTCATGGAGTTCACCGGGACCAAGGACGGATCGCCCCCGGAGCTTCACGTTGAGAGCGGACACGTCACTGTCGAAGGCAAGGCAGTGACGACCCGGAAGCTCAAGGACGGTGACATTGTTGATATCGATGGCCATCGCTATCAGTACCTGAGGGGCAACAGGAGATAAGCGCGTTCGTCGGTCCGAAGTGAGTTCCAAGGCCCTGCACTCGTGAATCGTCTCGAGTGCAGGGCCTCGGTCTTTCCTGTCGGCCGGCGCTATCGGTAGAGCAGCCCCGCCTCGTGTCGGGCCCGGAGCCTGGTCAACATGTCCTCGGTCATCGCCTGCAGATCGTACTCGGGCCGCCAGTCCCACTCCGTCCTGGCAGCCGTGTCGTCAACGGAAGACGGCCAGGAGTCGGCGATCGCCTGTCGGTAGTCGGGGTGGTAGGTCGCACGGAAGTCCGGGATATGCTCCTTGATCGACGCGGCGAGCTCACCGGCAGAGAAGCTCATCGACCCGACGTTGAAATCTCCGTGGTGGATCAGACGGTCGGGATCGGCCTCCATGAGGTCGATCGTGCATTTGATGCAGTCGGGCATGTACATCATTGGCAGCCTGGTGTCCTTGGTCACGAAGCAGGTGTACTCGCCCTTTTCGACGGCCGCGTAGTAGATCTCGACTGCGTAGTCGGTGGTGCCGCCTCCGGGAAGGGTCTCGGCCGATACGATGCCCGGATATCGCAGACCTCGCGCATCCACCCCGTAGCGCCCTACGTAGTAGTCACACAGAAGCTCTCCCGCGACCTTGGTCACGCCATACATCGTTGACGGCTTCAGTACCGTCTCCTGGGGTGTGTTCTCCTTCGGGCAGCCCGCACCGAACACGGCGATCGAGCTTGGGCAGAGCACCTGCGTGAGTTCCAGGTCACGTGCTATCTCCAGCGCGTTGATCAGACCGGTGATGTTGACGTGCCACGCCATCAGCGGGTCCTTCTCTCCGTTGGCGGAGAGGATGGCGGCGAGGTGGACTATCGTGTCGATGTCGTGCCGTCTGCAGATCCCTGACAGGCCATCGGCATCGGTGACGTTCAACTGCTCGAACGGACCGGCCTGCCCGAGTTCTCCCTCGGGTCCTGGCTTGAGATCGCTCGCGACGACGTTGCTGTCCCCGTATCTCCGCCTGAGCTCGGTGGTCAGCTCCGAGCCGATCTGCCCGAGCGCCCCCGTTACCAGAATCCTGCCTATCGTTTTGGTACCCACACGCCTCGCCTTTCTGCTTCGCGCGCCCGTCGATTTCCGATCACTGCAGCAAGACTACCAAATTCCGTCGGCAAACGCGATACCGCGCCCTGAGCCGGCACAGGGCCATGGATATCACCCTGCTGGGGTGGGTCACGATGTTGCCCATGCGTTGCCTGGGGGGCAGAGGAGGCGGCTTTCGGAGGGGCCGCTCAGGCGCTATAATCGGGAGCGTGTCCGGACCTGTCACGGTGGCGGAAGAGCACGGAGGGGTAATGCACCAGCGCAAGTGGGAGGACCTCCTCGACAAGATAGAGAAGATGTTCGGGTTCACCGAACACACGACCGAGGAGTATTCTGAGCGCCGAATGACCGTCGAGACCGCGGTCTTCGACGGGGCGTCTGGACGGATCAAACTCGAGCGCACCAGGAAGCCCGTCGTCCTCGACTCGAGAATGAGCTACTCGAAGCGTGCCGGCAGCGACGTGGTGACGGAGTACGTCCTATCTGACGATGAGTACGTGGACACCGTCCGGTTCTTCAGGTGGGACAGGCTGACGCGGGAGTGGGAGCAGATAGACCTCGCAGACATCGGTCGCTGAGGGACGCGGCCGCACTAACCACCCTCTTTCACCGCATTCCCGTGTTTCGTCGCGCCCACACGGGCGCGCGGCCCCACTGACCGACCTTCGCAAGACCCCAATGGAACGGAACTTGCTTTCTAACGCCACTCGTGTGATGGCGGGCTTGAGGCCCGTACAGTCCTACGCGAGTGCCAGGGCTCGGTCGGTTCTGGAAGGGGAGGCCATTGGATAATCCTACGGTAGATCCCGTGGATGGCCCCAAGGCCAGCATTCTCGTCGTGGATGACGAGGACTTCATCCGAGAGATAATCTGCCGCAAGCTCAACGGCAGCGGTTTCCAGTGTGATTCCGCTCCCAGTGCGGAGGACGCTCTGGCGAGGATCGCGCAGAACAACTACGACTGTGTGCTGTCGGACATCCACATGCCCGGCATGAGCGGCGTCGACCTCCTGCGTCAGATCAAGCTCCAGAACCAGGATCTCGCGGTCATACTGGTCACGGGCGCCCCGGACATCGACGCGGCCCTCGAGGCCATGCGGCTCGGGGCCTACGACCACCTGTCGAAGCCGCTCAATCTCGCGGCACTGGAGATGAGCGTCGACCGTGCTCTCGAGAAGAAGCGCCTGGTGGAGGAGAACAGGGAATACCAGCGCAACCTGGAGTCGATGGTCGAAGAGCGGACCAAGCAGCTGAGTGCGGCCAACGAGGACCTTCGCAGGCTCTTCACGGGCAGCATAAAGGCCCTGGCTCAGGCTTTGGAGGCGAAGGACGAGTACACACAGGGGCACTCCGCGCGCGTCGCGGAGGAATCCGTCAGCATCGCCCGGTACCTCTCGCTGTCTGACACGGAGATCCAGCGCATCTGGCTGGCCGGCTACCTCCATGACATCGGGAAGATAGGTATCAAGGAAGCGGTACTTAACAAGCCCGGGAAGCTCAATGAAGAGGAGTGGGATCTCATCCAGCAGCATCCAGTGGTCGCGGGGAGGATCCTCGGCCCGATCCCTGAGCTCTCGGACATCATTGACATCATCGTACACCACCACGAGCGCTATGACGGCAGCGGGTATCCGGACGGCCTCGAGGGGAACTCGATCCCGCTGGGGGCGCGGATTCTCGCGGTGGCGGACACATACGACGCACTGACTTCCAGGAGACCGTACAGGGATTCCCTGACTCTCGAGGAGGCGCACCGCATCCTCGAGGAGGCAGCAGGGACGTACCTCGACCCGGTCATAGCGAGGGCCTTTCTCAACCTCAAACAGGGTGTGAAGGCGGAACCGCCGCAGGACTCGGTCGAGCTGGAGAGCGAGAACGTGCAAGATGCGAAGTATGGCAAGAGCGGGATGAGCGGAGTCCTCGGCGCGCCGCCGTTTGACCTGAGTTAACCCACCGGCTGGCTATCAGTTAACACCTCTAACACAGACTGTCATAATTGGCATGTGCCTTGCATTCCAAGGTCTTGAGTGCGTCCGTACGCTCGTGGGCGTCGGCCGCCTCGGCACTCGACACGCATAGGGGGGGGAACCTGACTTGGAAACTGCGCATCCACTCGAGCCTGAAGAGCTTAGCCTGTCCAACATGGAGATCGACCCTCACGTCGTGAGGCTCGTTCCGCGCGAGATGGCCCAGCGCTTCCGCGTGGTCGCCGTCGGGCAGGAAGAGGACGCTCTTATCCTCGCCATGGAGGACCCGCTGGACGTCATCGCCACGGACACCATCGCGGCCAACACCGGCTACGAGGTGACTCCGAGGCGGGCCGACGCCGAAGACATCACTGCAGCCATCGACAAGTACTACAGCGACACCATCGACATCGAGCAGAGCATCCAGAGCATCGTTGACGTTGAGGTGGCAGACGCGGGCGGGGGAAACCTCGACCCCGAGCAGCTCTCGATCGACCCCGACGATGCGCCGGTCATCCGCCTCGTCAACCTGATCCTGCTTCAGGCAATGGAGGAACGGGCGAGCGACATCCACATCGAGCCCAGGGAGAAGAGCCTCGCCGTCAGGTTGAGGGTCGATGGCGTGCTGAGGGAGATCCTTCCTCCTCCCAAGAGAATGCAGTGGGCGATCACCTCGCGCATCAAGATCCTGGCGGGGCTCGACATCGCCGAGCGCAGGCTCCCGCAGGACGGCAGCTGCAGGGTCCGCATCATGCACCGCGCTGTCGACATACGTATCTCGACGATCCCGGTCCTCTACGGGGAGAAAGTCGTGATGCGGCTCCTCGACAAGACCAACCTCAAGACCGATCTCGAGGATCTGGGGTTCGATCGGTCATCACTCGGCATGATCCAGAAGGCCATCTCCCAGCCGCACGGGATGATTCTGCTCACAGGACCGACGGGCAGTGGCAAGACGACGACGCTCTACTCCGCTCTGACGAAGATCAACTCGCCGGACAAGAACATTATGACGGTGGAGGACCCCGTCGAGTATGAACTCGCGGGGATCAACCAGGTGAGCGCGCGCCCCACGATCGGGCTGGATTTCGCGGCGGCACTGCGCTCGTTCCTCAGGCAGGACCCGGACGTGATCCTCGTTGGTGAGATCCGAGACCTCGAGACCGCGTCGATCGCCATCAAGGCCGCGCAGACCGGCCACCTCGTGTTCAGCACGCTCCACACGAACAACGCCACGTCGTCGATCGACAGGCTCCTGAACATGGGAGTGGAGCCCTATCTCATCTGCACCTCGCTGAACCTGGTCATTGCGCAGCGGCTGGTCCGCAAGATCTGCACGGAATGTAAGGAGCCGTATGAGCCCGACCCGGCGCTGGTGGCGCGCTTCCGACGCGCCCTGCCCGATGCGGGCGATGTGACGTTCTACCACGGAGCCGGGTGCGATGAGTGCTCCGGGAGCGGCTACAGGGGTCGGATTGCCGTCTACGAGCTCTTCCCGATCTCGCGCGAGATCAAGAACCTCGTGCTGCTCGGGGAGCTGGGAACCAGGGTCAGGGACCAGGCCCTCGAGGAGGGGATGCAGAGCCTGCTCATCAGTGGCATGGGCAAAGTCAGGGACGGGCTGACGACGCTGGACGAGGTCCTGAGCGTCGCCATGGAGTCCGACAAGGTGAACACGCAGCCTGGGGGTCCCTGATGAACCGGCTGGAGGCGCCCCCTTGTCGCGGAGCGGAACGCGGGGCAGAACTGCCCGCCGGGTTCATGGTCACCGTGCTGTCAGCCATGACACCCGCTCGTGCAGGATGCGAGGCAATCTGATGGTTCCCGGAGTCCCCCGGAGTGTCAAGGGGGGGCTCCCGACGCGGTAACCTGCTGACAGCACGCGATTTAGCAACTACATCACCCGTGAGCATTACTGGCATGGGGTTTGCAATCTACCCTATCGGAATGGAGATACTCGTGTCGGAACCTGCCCGCTCACAAGGACTTAGGTGCACAGTGAGTCGAGCACGCGGTGGACCGGGTTTCTCTCGAGGTTGAGGGTCCGGGCCCAGGGTGGGCTGCCGGACACGGTCGAGTCCCCTCCAGGACGGCCGAGACTGAATCGAAATGACGGGGCACACATGACTACGGAAATTCGGAAGCTGCTTGAGGAAGTGGTCGAGCGCAGGGCGTCGGATCTCCATATCACTTCCGGCGTTCCCCCGCAGATCAGGATCGACGGAGCGCTCGTTGCCGCGGACTATCCGCCCCTGGGTCCCGACGAGAGCCGCGCGCTCTCCTACGCGATGATCGACGAGAAGAAGATCGCCAGGTTCGAAGCCGACAAGGGGCTGGACACCTCGTTCAGCGTGGAGGGACTTGGGCGTTTCAGGCTCAACATCTACTTCCAGCGCGGAAGCGTCGCCGCCGCCGTCCGGCACCTCCCGTGGGAGATCCCCACGATGGAGGAACTCGGAGTCCCGCTGGTCATGAAGGACTTCTGCGAGAAGCTCAACGGCCTCGTGCTCGTCAGTGGACCCACCGGATCCGGCAAGTCGACGACACTGGCCTCGATGCTCTGCTACATCAACGACAACAAGAACGTCCACATACTCTCGATCGAGGATCCCATCGAGTACCTGCACCGCCACAAGTTCTCGATCATCAACCAACGCGAGGTAGGCCGCGACGCGCCCTCTTTTGCCTCGGCGGTTCGTCAGGTGCTTCGACAGGATCCGGACGTCATCTGCATCGGGGAGATCCGAGATCTGGAGACCGTCCGCACCGCTCTGACAATGGCGGAGACGGGCCACCTGGTGCTGACGACGGTGCACACGAGCGAGGCCCCTCAGGCGATCAGCCGAATCGTCGACATCTTCCCGCCGCACGAGCAGCAGGGCGTAAGGACGCAGATATCGCTGTCGCTGCAGGGCGTCCTGGTGCAGCAGCTGCTTCCGGACGCGAGCGGGACGGGCAGAGTTCTTGCCACTGAGGTGATGGTTGCCAACGCGGCCGTTCGCAACCTGATCCGTGAGAACAACCTTCAGCAGCTCAGGTCGGCGATCGAGACGGGCGCGAAGGACGGCATGCAGATAAGGCCATCGCTTGCTCGAACGACATCAAGGGAATCATGCGTGAGCTCTCGAGGTCAGTGAAGGCTTAGTGCACCGACGTCACGACAAGCCAGAGGGACTTGAATATGCCAGAGTTCATCTTCACAGCCAAGACACCGAACGGCAGGACGGTCCAGGGGACCAGGTTTGCGGAGAGCGAGATGTCGCTCGTCTCGAGCTTGCGCAAGGAGGATCTGGTCGTCGTGGCCGTCGAGCCGGCTCCCATCAAGACCACCCGCACCAAGAAGGGCAAGAAGGTCAAGACGAAGGACCTTGCGATCTTCTGCCGCCAGATGGGCGCGATGTTGGGCGCTGGCCTGCCGGTGCTCGAGTCGATCCAGAGCATCGCGGACCAGTCCGACCACGTGACGATGGCAAAGGTGCTCCGGGAGATAGCGGACGACATCGAGGCCGGCGCGA
>JALGZG010000097.1 GCA_025782345.1 bacterium
ATCAGTTCGCGGTTGCCTCCGACGTCCGTCACGACCAGAGGGCAACCGGCGGCCATGGACTCGAGGATCACGTTCGAGCAACCCTCCTTGAGTGACGTGAGAACAGAGACGTCAGTCCTGGACAGCAGGGATGCGATGTCGTCCGTTGCGCCCGGGAGTTCAACCGCGTCCGAGAGACCCATGGACCTCACGCGGCCCGCTAGCTCGTTCCGCAGCTCACCGTCGCCGACCAACAGGAAGCGGGTCCCCGGCAGCTCTGCGCTCACCATCCGCGCCGCCTCCAGGAATGTGCCGTGGTCCTTCTTGGGCGTCAGGCTCGCAATCATCGCAACGCACCCGCCACGGGCGGACACCCTCGCGCTGACGGAAGCTCGGTCGGACGCCTGCGCCTCACCGATCTCATGCGCGCCTGCGACGCCGGGATCACCTACGCTCCCGGGTGCGCTTTTCCCCTCTCGTTGCCCGTTCGCTCGCGCCAGCGACACGCCGTTATAGACGATGCGGATTTTCTCGGCCGGTATCAGGTGACGGTGCGACACGTGGTCCTTCACCGCCTCCGCGTTAGCTATCACACGGTCGGTCAACACGGCCAGCACGCGCTCGATGGCAACCGTCGCTGACTTCGCGTGGATGTCCACGTTGCGCACCGACGATATGGTGAGCGGGACGCGCATCAGTCGTCCGGCCAGGAGGCTTCTCCAGTTCGCGGAGAAGAGATAGGAGTGCAGCACGGCGGGCCGCTCGCGCCTGATGAGATTGGCGAGCCTGAGCGTGGTGCCTGAGAGGACGCCCCCCCTTTTCCGCATGTAGATGACCCGAACGCCTGCGTCCTCCATCTCGTCACCAAGCACATCGGGCCCCTGCAGGCAGCACACGACGGGCTCGAACAGGTCCAGCGGAAGCCGCCTGACGAGCTCGGCCATCTGACGCTCCGCCCCACCGCGGCCCAGCTGGCCGATGACATAGAGGACCTTGATCCTCCCCGCCGGTGCGAGGGCCGCGCGACCGGCGAGCGCCATGTCGTAAAGGGCCTCGGTCTGCCGGACCATCTGCTCGGCCCTGAACCTCTGCTCGAACTCCTCACGGGCCGCGCCCGCCATTCGGGCGCGCAGTTCCGGATCCCGCGCCAGCGTGCGGATGCCGTCGGCGAGAGCCCCGGGTCGCCCTGGCTCTACGGTCACGCCGGTCACACCGTCGGTGAGCGCCTCGGGAACGCCGCCGACGGCCGTCGCCACGCAGGGAATGCCGGACGTCATCGCCTCCAGGATCGTTATCGGCAGACCCTCCCAGTCGGAGGAGAGTACGAAGATGTCCGAGGCAGCAAGCAGGTCGGGCACATCCAGGCGCTGCCCGAGGAACAGGACCCGCCGGGACAGCCCGAGTTCCCCAGCGCGCGCCTCCAGCTTCTCCCTCTCCGGACCCGACCCGACCACCAGCATGCGGAGCGCTTCGATGTCGGACAGCCGTGCAGTCGCGTCCAGCAGGGCCCGCCTGTTCTTCTGCTCTGTTAGACTTCCGATGTTCAGGCAGACGACGGCGTCGTCCGCCAGTCCGAGTTCCCGCCGCACCGCCGCGCGATCGGCGCCCGGGGCCAGACGCTCCTCGTCTATCCCGTTCATTATGGTGACGAATCTCGCCCGCGGAATCCGTCCGCACTCCGTGTGCGCCCGCCTGACGGCGGCCGATACGGCTATCTGCGCGTCCTCACTCAGGGCGGCCGCGCGGCTCACGTAGTGCCTGGCCCGTCCGCGCGTGCGCACCACATTGTGTTCCGTGCGGACCACTGCTCGCGCCCGACCCAGGATTGAGGCCGGCAGCCCCGCCGCCAGCGCGGTGAAATTGTGATTATGGACGACGTCAAAACGTCCGCGCCCTATGATCCTCGCCAACCTCGCAATGGCCATGAGATCGAACCTGCCCCTTCGTCCGAGCACGTGGACCGGAACACCGGAGGCAGCGACCGAGTCGGCGAAGGGACCGGACGTGAGCACGCAGCAAACCTCGGGCTCGTAGCGAGAGCGATCATGCCACTTCGCGTACTCGGCCACGACGCGCTCGGCGCCTCCGGCCTGCATTGACGTGATCACATGAAGAACCTTGGCCATCAGACGCCCTCCCCTTCGACCCGGTCAGCACCTCCCGGACCGAAGCGCTCGCGGAGGAGCTTCCAGCCCCGACACGACCGCGTTCTGGACGAACACGGGGCTCGTCAGATAGAGCCTCTCCTCAAGTGTATGCACGGTTCTCACCCCCGTCGCGTTGCTACTTCCTCCGCCCCTGCGGAGGTGCGTTCTCTCTCTCATCCACTACGATGCTCACTCTCAGTTCCTATCGATCAGGTCCTGGTACGCCCGCTCGATCGTCCTCATGTTCCTCGCGGAGTCCGCCCGTTCGGTGACGATGTTCCTGTTCATCCGTGCCGCGTTCGACCTGAGCCCATCGTCCCTGCGCGCGGCGACAATGGCCTCGGCGTAGGCTTCGGGGCGATCGCCCGCGATGAGAAGTCCATTGCGGCCGCTCTCTATCCAGTGACGGTTCGCCGCGTTGTCGCGGACAATGGGGAAGCACCCCGTCGCCATCGCCTCGAGGAGCGACGCCGAGACGCCGTCGGCGCTGACGGCTGAAACGTAAATGGAGCTTCTGCGCAGAAGCGCGGGAAGCTCCTCGTGAGGCACCCGCCCCGTGAACTCCACCGCCTCAGCAACATCGAGCTCGTCCGCGAGCTGGCGGAGGTCGCTCTCAGATTCCCCATCGCCGACCATTCTCCCGGTGAGGTCGCCGACCTCCCGTCGTGCCAGAGCGAGCGCCCTGACGATGACGTCTATCCTGTACCAGCGGTTCAGGTTCCTGGTGACGATTACCGATGACGGGTCCCTATCGACCTCCTGCCCCGACGAGAAGCGCGCGATGTCGATACCCCGGTGGCACGTGAGGATCCGGTCCGGGTCCGCCCCCAGCTCGATGAGACGCTCCGTCATGTGCGGCGCCCACGAATGAAGCAGGGTGGCCTCCCTGATGGCCGTCAGCGCGAACATCCGCTTCGGCAGCGAGCGCCTGGGCACAATGATATTCTGGCCCTGAGCCACGACGACGAGCGGGCGGAAACCCGTTCTCGCTCCCACGTAGCCGTAGCTGGCGACGCGGTATCCCACGAGAATGTCCGGCGATACATCCTGGACTATCCTCCGAATCCTCCTGATGCTCCTGAGATACGCGAGCTTCCCCAGCGTGTCCTGGGTGCCCGCCTCCGTTCCCAGGTGATGGAGCACCACCGGCGGGGCGAACTGCCCCGTCCGATTCACGGAGACCACGTGCACCTCGTGCCCGAGGTCCTGGGCGAAGGCATTAACCCAGCTCCTCGTGTTCACAGATCCCGCGTCCGCCAAGAAACAGATCCGCATTCGTCGCTCCACATTCGTTCTCGTCGTCGATTCCTGTTCGCTCCTGCCGCACCAAGGCTACTCGCCGTACTCGTAGGTGGCCGCCCCAACCTCGGCTCCGGTGGCGCTGAACAGGACGACCTGCCCGTCGACCTGGACTCCCACCATCTCGTCACCCTCGACAAGACCGCGTCGCGGCCGGCGTTATCTCGAGCCGCCAGGATCCCATGTCCTCCGTCCATCCGTACGACGGCGGGTAGTTCGTCCCGTTGACGTCGAACTCGTGTCCGGACCCTCCGACCCGGGCGATGGAGGCGTCCGGGGGGAGAACCGAGGTGACGACGAGCTTCGAGCTACCGTTCGTTATCGTGGCGGTGTTCCCGCTGATGGCCGGCTGGTTGATCGAATGAAGCAGCCAGCGCTTCGTGAACGACGGTGACGTTGCCCTGACCCTGTCCAGGATCACGAAGACGTCCGGCTTGAGATACACGATCTCCCGCGTGAAGAGCTCCATCTTGTCGGGTGAATACGCTGCGGTCGCATCGCCCTTCATGTAGGTGAACGACTCGGTGTTCTTGAATGCCTCGACCTCCCCGCGGTAGTACTCCGGTTGCGAGGCGTCTCCGTATCGCGTCGGCACACTCTTCGGCATGATCTGCCCACCGTCGTTCGCGTACGGCGCGAACGTGGTCTCTGACGGATCGTAGACGGTGACCGTGTTGTGCGCGATGGTGCGATTGAAGTAGTTGTTGTGATGAGACGACATCGAGTTGTCGTAGCCCCCGGAGTCGACGGCGAGGAGATCGTTCCCTCGCGCTATGAGGATGTGGTTCTGGTGCGCGTGCGTGTGTCCCGCGTTCATGGCCTCGCATCTGAATACGGCGTAGATGTCGTTACTGGTCTCGGAGTAGTCCCAGCCGGAGCGCGTGTAGACGGTGCCCATGTCACTGAAGAACCATGAGTCCGGAAGCCCCGCCGGGGACTGCGTGCCCACCGACGGGTCGCGGAGGACGAGCAGCTTCCACCGCGTGCTCCCAGTGATCCACCCGAGACCGAGCGCATCGATCTCAAGAGCCAACCACTCGGCGCGGGGGTCGCGGTAGACGGCCGCAAGCGTGTGCAGGACAAGCCGTACCGAACCGGCGCCCCAAGCGTGCATCTTCGAGTCGCCCTGTTTCGAGCCGCTCATGAAGGCGGCAACGCCGGGACCGTTCTTCGCAAAGACGTCGTACAGGAAATACCTGGCCATGTTCTGAAGATTGCCTGACTGCGCGAAGGGGTCCTCGTCCGTTGCCACCTTCCAGAGCAGGCAAGCCGGTACGAACTCATCCCCGATCCCTGTCAGCGTGTAGTCGCCCTCGTAGTACGACCCGTCCCCCGCTATCTCATCGAGGCAGGCCAGCACGTAGTCGGGGCCGAACGTGTGCTCGTGGAACATGTCGCAGAGGGTCGTCGCGGCCGTGTCGTGGATGCCCTCGCCGTAGAGCGCCAGGCCGGGGCTCGCCAGCCCCTTGAGCCGGCGCGGCTTGGAGTGGTAGTTGTCCATCTCCACCCAGTTGAATCCGGCGACGTACGCGAGGCCGCTCTCCCCGAGCTCCCAACCGAACGTCTGCCGCTCTGCGGAAGTGAGGTAGTCGTAGCACCAGTCGAAGAAGCGGGCGAGGCCCATGTTGTACAGCTCCTGTCCGTGGAATCCCTCACCCATCGTGTCCTGCGCGATGGCCTTGGCCCGGGCGGCGTACGAGGGGTCTCCTGTGATGAGATAGACGAAGCTGTAGGTCGACAGATTCTGCGTGTAGGCGTCGATGCTGCTGAGCGGAAACGCGTCGTTGATGTGGGCGTCTGCCCAGTTCTTCACTACGGCGTAGTCCGCTGCCATGGGCCCGTTGCACTTGGCCCTGAGTGCGGCGACGTCAGCCGCCGTCACGTAGAGCCTCGGGTGTCCCGACACGACTTCGTATCCTGCGGCGGGCATCGCGACCCCGCACGTGATGACGACGGTCAGCGCTATCGCGGTCAACGCTTTCATGGTGTCTGCTCCTTATCCCCCCACTACGCCGGAAAGGTTGCTCTCATGCTCTATCACTATGCTCTTGTC
>JALGZG010000224.1 GCA_025782345.1 bacterium
CTCGTATCCCATCGCGAGGATGAGTTTCCGGGAGATCCCGATGCTTGTGTTGGGATTGGCGGCCTCGCCCCCGCTGAGCGCCATACCCAGGGGCATCAGGAGCATCACATAGAGAATGACCAGCAGCCCTCCGGAGCTGCTCATCGGGCAGATTCCGCCGAGGGGCAGAAACAGGATCAGCACGACCGAGCCCGCAAGGGACAGAACGATGCCCAGGTCGAACAACCTGCCGTGGCTCACGCTCTTCTGGGTGAACTGCCGGAGGATGTCGATGAGCGGCTGGTAGAGCGGAGGGCCGTAGCGCCAGTGGATCCTGGCCGTAATCCTCCTGGATACCCCGAGGAAGAACAGGCCGACCACTAGCGCCATGAGCGGTGAGAGGATGAACCACAGGATCCGCATTACCAAGGACTCCACGTTATTTGGACAAAGATCAGGACCGCCAGGAACAGGACAATGTACATCGCGTAGTCGCCCACGTAGCCCGTGTAGATACGTCTCAGGCCGTCACCGAGGGCGCCGACCCATCCAGCGAGCCGCATGAGACCACGACGAAACCCACCAGGACGGCCACGAGTACGTTGACCGTGTTTAGCGCGCCCGTGTCGGACGCGATACCCCACGGCGTCACGTGAAGCGACTCGAACCCGAAAGAAACGCCGATCGAGTTGATCACACCGAGCGGAATGCCGGGCAGCACGCCGAACAGGACGACCACCACCGAGAGGATCGTCATCGGGAGGAGCATCGTGAACGGCGCTCTCTTCGTGTCCTCGTATCTCTGCGGCAGCTGCCCGAGGAAGATGTTGTGCAGGAACTTGTAGCTGTAGAGAATCGTCCCCCATGTGCCGAACAGGGCGGCGAACGCGAGGAACGGGGACCCCTCAAGGATCAGCGCCTTGTAGATGAGCCACTTGGAAACGAACCCGTTCGTCAGCGGCACGCCGATCAGACCGCACACACCGATCACCGCGACGATGAACGTGACCGGCATTCTCTTGATGAGCCCACCCAGGGAATCAAGATCCCTGACACCGTTGGTCCGGTACTCGACCGCGCCCACGACCATGAAAAGGAGAGCCTTGAAAACGGCGTGATTGAGGAAGTGGAACATGCCTCCGGCGACACTCAGGCTGGTGCCAAACGAGATCCCCAAGATGATGTAGCCCGCCTGGGCCACGGTGGACCAGGCAAGCAACCGCTTCGCGTCGTTCTGGAAGATCGCAATGAACGTGGGCAACAGTATCGTGATGGCCCCGATGATCGAGAGAACGGTGTGGAACTCGACGCGGCCCCCACCCAGTGACAGGAAGGTCTTGAGGCCGACTATCACGAACATGAGGAGGAGGAACCCGTAGACACCCATCTTGATGAGTATGCCTGAGAGCACGGCGCTGAACGGTGAGGGCGCCTCCGAGTGCGCGGGCGGCAGCCACGCGTGGAACGGCCAGATCGCGTTCTTCGTCCCGAAGGCCACGCCGAAGAGGACCAGGATGGCGAGAACATAGCCGGGGGACGCCGAGGACATCCCGGCGGCAACTCCGGTGAACTCCAGCGTCCCGAAGCTCCCGTGGAGCGTGAGCACGCCGGCAAGCATCGCCAGCGAACCCACGAACGACATCACGAAGTACTTCATGCCCGCCGCCAGGGCCGGGCCGCCGTTGTAACTGATCAGGAGGAAGGTCGACCAGCTCATGATCTCCCAGAAGATGAAGAGCGAGAGCAGGTCACCGGACAGCACGACTCCCAGCATCGCGGCGTTGACCAGAAGCAGCATCGAGTAATAGAGACTGGTCCTCTCCTTCCCCTTCATGTAGCCAAGAGAGAACACGATAGAAAGGCATCCGAGGACGGACGCGGCGATGGCGAAGAGCCACGACAGCCCGTCGACCCTCAGCACCAGGGACATCCCCAGGAAGCCTTCGTAGAATGGGACTCGGAGCGCCTTTCCGTAGAGGGAAGCGACCATCACTACCAGCGCCAACGAGATGAGCACGGCGAACGCGTCCCGAATCCTCGACGAGACCTTCCCGAGAAGATACGTGAGCAGTGAACCGCCGAACGCAACTATGAGGAGAAGTCCCAGGCTCATCCCAGCACGCTCCCGATGTAGTTGGCCCTCTCAAGAAGCTCCGAAGCACCAGATTCGAGGACGTCGGTGATCAGGTTCGGATACACACCGATCACGACGATGAGAGCGACGAAGACGAACATGGAGAACAGGGCCACGGCCGGGGCGTCCTGCCTGGCTTCTCGCCCTTCTCCCTTCTTGAAGTAGACGGTCTGGATGACTCTGAAGAAGTAGGCTCCCTCGATCACCGTCGCGAGCAGAACCAGCCCGATGAGCACCTGCAGCAGCACCTCCTGCCCGGCGAGCGCGGAGCGCACTATCAGGAACTTGCTCGGGAATCCGACGAACGGAGGCAACCCGACGAGCGAGAACGCCCCGATCGTGAAGGCGAACGAGGTAAGGGGCATTCGCCTTCCCATGCCCTCGAGCGAGGAGATCTCCATCGACCCGCTGCGGTAGACCATGTACCCCACGGCGAGGAAGAGCAGCGCCTTGCCCAGCGTGTGGCTGACCATCTGAAAGAGGCCCCCGGTGACGGAGTCGGTAGTCGCTATCCCCAGCGCGAAAACGATGAGACCCATCTGTCCGATGCTGGAATAGGCGAGCATCCTCTTGATGTTGCTTTGCGCAAAGGCGCACAGCTCTCCGATCAGCAGGGTGAGGAGTCCCATGAACGCGAAGAACAGGAACATACTCGAGACCCCGAACACCGTGAAGACCATTCTGACGACGGCGTAGAGCCCGACCTGAATGGCAATGCCGGAGAGTATGGCACTTATCGACGAGGGGGCGGACGAGTGCGCGTCGGGCAGCCAGGCGTTCAGCGGGAACAGCGCCGCCTCGACCCCCAGTCCGACGACGATCAGAGCCATGGCAACGAAGACCGGGACAGGATCCACCGAGCCCATCCGCGCCGCGATGTCGGCCATGTTGAGCGTTCCGAAGAGCCCGTAGAGGAGCCCGATACCGATCAGAAGCAGGGCGGAACCCAGCGCGCCCTGTATAAGGTACTTAACAGAGGCCTCGATGCCGGCTTTGTCTCCCACGTAGGCAACGAGGGCGTACGACGAGATGCAGAGGATCTCGAAGAAGACGAACAGGTTGAACACGTCCCCCGTCAGGACGACCCCGGTGGCCCCGACAAGGAGCAGCATATAGAGAGTGTGATACCTGACCGTGGGGCCCGTCTTTATGTACGAGAGCGCGTAGAGTGACACGACCAGTCCGGCCAGAGCTATGAGGGCCGAGAGCAGCATACCGACCGGACCCGCGAAGAGCGTTATCCCGAATGGCGGCGGGAACCCACCGAGATTGGCGATGATCGGCTCTTCGAGCACGGTCGGGAGCAGCCGAATCGAGACCACGAGATTGAACAGGCTCGCGATCACGGGTACGAACCCGGCGGCCTTGCGGGAGACCCTCCCGACAAGCGGCACACACAGGGCGAGCCCCAGAGGCACCGCCAGCAGCAGCACGGGGCTTACCATCTCAGCTCCTTTGCCTTACGGAGATCCAGCGTGCCGTAGGTCTTGTAGAAGCGCACGGCGAGCGCCAAAGCCAACGCCAGGATCGCAACACCGATGACAATGGCCGTCAGCACGAGCGCCTGAGGGACGGGGTCCACCATGCCGTCAGGCCCAAGTCCTGGCCTCGAGAATATCGGCGCCGTCCCGCGGCGGATGTAACCAACCGAGATCAGGAACATGTTCACGCCGGTATCGAGAATGCTGAGACCGATGATCAGCTTGATGAGGTTCCGCTTCACCAGGATGATCAGCAGGCCGATAGCCACGAGCCCGAACGCCCCGATGTAGTAGACGTAGTCGTGCAGGAAGCTCATTCCGTCGCCTCCATCAGGTTGTCCACGACGCCGGCCAGCTCGGACCCGACCTTGAGACCGATCGCGCAGTAGACCAAGAGTCAGGCCCAGAAGACCTATCGCGACGAACACCAGTCCGCTCGTGGACTCCGTGACCGAGCTGCCCCTCTCACTGATCCTCTTGCCTGGAGAACTCAGGTAGACCAGCAGGAAGGCCGATGCGATGACGGCTCCTCCCTGGAAACCGCCGCCCGGCGTGAGATGTCCGTGTATGAAGATGTAGGCGCCGAACAGAAGTATCAGCGGAAACAGGAAGATGTTCCCCGTGGAGAGAATGAGGCTCGCCGGCTCGACGCCGGACCTGCCGCGCTTGCCACCGGCGGTCGCCAGGACGGCGCCCAGTCCCAGGGCAGCCACGAAAAGGACTGTCACCTCACCCAGAGTGTCGAAGGCACGGTAGCCGACGACGACGGATGTCACGACGTTGGTCGCCCCCGTGTCCTCCCGCGCGTTCTCGAATCGCGAGCAGCGAGATACCGACGCCGACACCTATGACCGCAAGCAGGATCAGGCCTACCGTGGCTCTCATTCCTCGTACCTCTTAGTCCGCCTGATGGCGATCACGAAGATCGCAGTGACAAGTGCCGCGCCGATGGACGCTTCCGCCATGGCCACGTCCGGCGCCTGAAGAAAGAGGAACAGGATCGAGGCGAGCAGGCTGACCAGACACGAAGCGATGACCGCACTCAAGAGGTCCCTGTAGATGAGGGCCGCGACGGCCGCGACGAGCATCGCGAGCACCAGCAGTGATACGATGATGATCATGGTCTGCCCTCGTATCCGTCGAACTCCTGCGACCGATCGACAACGCTGCCCTCGCACAGGGGAACACCGCTCTTCCGAGAGGCTCTGCCGAGGGCGTGGTTGGATATGGGATTCGTGAGGAGGATGAACACTCCGGCATCCTGAACACACCGAGACAGCCGACAAACAGGAACAGGGCTCCCGCGAACGTGACCACTGTGCCCAGAACGACACGCAGCATCTAGATGCCTCTCTCCAGGTATCTGGCGATTGCAACCAGTCCCATGAACGTCAAGAGC
>JALGZG010000367.1 GCA_025782345.1 bacterium
CGCCCGTCTATGCGGAGCCTGCCTTGGGCGATCAGCTGGAGCGCCTCCGGGTAGATGCGGTGCTCCTGTTCGAGGATTCTGGCGGAGAGTGTCTCTTCGCTGTCGCCGTCCATGATAGGAACGACCGCCTGCAGGATTATCGGGCCGGTATCGACTCCGGCATCGACGAAGTGAACGGTGGCGCCGGTCCACTTCACGCCGTAGTCGAGGGCCTGTCTCTGCCCGTGCAGCCCGGGGAACGAAGGCAGGAGCGCCGGGTGCACGTTGACGACGCGGCCTGCGTACCGCGTCAGGAAGTCGTCGTGCAGGATCCTCATGAAGCCGGCGAGGACGACCACCTCCACACCGTGCTCATCGAGGACCTCTACGTACCGCTGCTCCGCCTCGGGCGTCAGCTTGGTCCGGAAGCGCCCCGGCGGGACGTGAACGGCCGGAATCCCCGCGCTGCTCGCTCGCTCGAGCGCCTGCGCGTCCTCGACATCGCTCACGACCACGGCGACGTCCACGTCGATCTTGCCCTTGAGCGAGCTGTCGATTATCGCCTGCAGGTTAGAGCCCCTGCCTGAGGCCAGGACACCCACTAGAAGTCTTCCCACGCTCTTTCCTCCGTTCTCCCCCACGCCACCTCTCAGCCGGCGGGATTCGCATCTGCGCCTCTCGGTGTCACTCTGATCGAGCCGGCCCCAGACTGGAGCCGTAGAGTTCGTACAGCGCCGCGCGGTCGTCGTCTGGCAGGAACGCAGCGTTGGCGCTCGTGAGCACCGAACGCGCGACCAGCTCCTGGCTGGCGCCCGTCTCGCTGATCGCCAATTCGTACTCGCGGCTCAGAGATGTGCCCGAGAAGAACCGATTGTCGGTCGCGAGAGCGACGGGCACGCCGGCCTCGACGAGCGTGCAGAGCGGATGTGCTCCGAGCGACCCCACAGCACCGGTGTGCAGGTTGCTGGAGAGGCACACCTCTACCGCGACGTCTCTGTCCGCGAGGAGCGACATCGTGCCGGGGTCCGACGCCGCGCCGACACCGTGGCCTATCCTGTCCGCGCCCAGGATCTCGACCGCCGCCGCGACGTTCCCGGCATTACCACCCTCACCCGCGTGCACCGTCACGCCCAACCCGGCGTCCGCCGCACGCGCGAACGGCCGGGCGTAGCGCGCGGTGTCAAACAGCGCCTCGTCGCCCGCCAAGTCCACTCCCACGACGCCGAGGTCTGCGAACCCGATGGCGAGATCCACGAGCGCGCCGGCCTCTTCCTCGCTCATGCCCTCCAGGACGGAGATTACGACCCGCGCCGACAGCCGGTCCGCCGGCGCACTCGCCAACGCTTCTCCAACGCCCTGCTCGATCCCCCGGAGCACCGCCGTCACGGCGTCACTCCCGGACAGCCCTTCTCGGGTGTGCAGCGCCGGGCAGAAGCGGATCTCCGCGTGGCGGACGCCGTCGAGGTAGCAGTCGCACACCAGCTCTCGGGCGACGCGCGCAAGAGCACGCCGGGTCTGAAGCAGCCCGACGGTGACGCCGAATCTGCTCAGGCACGAGGACAGTGACATGCCGGGCCTGAACCGCAGTCTCCGCACGAACTCGTCGCCGTCGGCGGTCGCGGGAATGAGACCGGCGTCGCGCGAGAGTGCGACCAACGTTCCGTCCCGCAGAGAACCATCGAGATGGACGTGGAGATCGGATGCGAGCATTGGCCACTCCGCACTGGAGAAAGCCGCAGAATCCATGCTTGACTGAGTGTCGCCACGAAGCATAAGGTCGATGCAGTCTCCGAGTCAAGGCCGAGCAGAATTCCAGGCGGCGCGGGCGATCACGCGGACCCCCGCCGTTCGTGAGGTGCCGTTGAGCAGCGCAGGTCCGAGAAAGACCGTTTTACCGAACGGCCTCGTTCTTCTGACCGTCACGAGGGAGAATTCGCCCATCGTGGCGTCGCTGCTCATGTACAGGGCGGGATCGCTCTACGAGCCCGCCGGCAAGACGGGTCTCGCCCACCTCACCGAGCACATGATGTTCCGCGGCACGCAGGCGCGGCCCCAGGGCTGGATCGACCGGCTCACCGGGCAGCTGGGTGGAACGAACAACGCGATGACCACCTGCGACCATGCCCTCTACTATTTCGTCCTTCCATCTGAGCACTGGGCGACCCCTCTGCAGATAGAGGCGGATCGGATGTTCCACTGTGAGTTCAGTCCCGAGGCGTTCGAGACAGAGAGGCGCGTCGCTGTCGAAGAGCGGATGATGCTGGACGACGACCCCGAGACGCTCGTGTACGAGGCCGTCGACACGCTGGCCTTCGACAGACATCCCTATCAGTATCCGGTGGTCGGGCTGACGTCCGACATCAAGGGGTTGACCCAGGACGATCTTCAGGGTTTCTACGCCGACAGGTACCGTCCCGAGGAGGCAGTGCTCGCCGTCGTCGGGAGCCTCGAACATGACAGGGTCCGGGCGGAAGTGGAGATGCTCTTCAGCGAAGGTTGTGCCGTCCGCGAGGAAGTCGCACGGGCGGTCGTCGAGGACCCCGCGGTCACCGAGCCGCGCAGGAGCGTGTTGTCGGGCCTGTCACCGTCACGACAGGTGGTGCTCGCTTTCCGCACGCCGGCCGCGGTGCACGAGGATACTCCTGCCCTGGAACTCCTGGCCGCGTTGCTCTCCTCGGGGCGCAGCTCGCTGATGTACACGAGGCTCGTTGACGATCTCGGGATGGCCACCGAGGTCTCGGCTTCCAGGATCCCTCAGACGGATCCTGGCCTCCTCTACCTGTCTGCCTCACTGCACTCCGGGGTGTCCCCGGAGGAATGCGAGGACGAGATCCTGAAGCTGGTGTCCGGGCTCGTGGAGTCCGGCGTCTCGGAGAACGGTCTCTCGAGAGCCAGGAACCTGACGCGGGTGGATCTGATGCTGGGCCGCGAGACCTGTCTCGGCCAGGCCGGGGCCGTCGCGTTCTGGGAGTGCCTTGGGGATTGGCGGCTCGGAGAGGAGCACGAGACGCGGCTCGAACACGTCACGGCCGCCGACATCCGTCGCGTCGCGTCGACCTACCTCGACCCTGCTGGAAGGAGCAGCGCTTGGTTGGTTCCGTGACAGCACCTACGAGGCTGGTTCTTCCTAACGGGCTGACGGTCGTGACGGCCTCCGTGCGGAGCGCCCCTGTGTTCACGGCCATGCTCGTCGTGGAAGCAGGCTCGCGGTACGATCCCGAAGGCAGCGCCGGGCTCGCTGCTCTTGTCGGTGGGGTACTGCTCGAGGGCTCGACCTCGCGGTCCGCCTCGTCCCTTGCCGTGGCCGTCGATTCGATGGGCTCGGCGCTGGACACGGTGACCGGCTATGAGACGACGGCGGTCATAGCGAGCGGTCTGGCCGTGCACTGCCAGGAGTCGTTGCGCGTTCTGTCGGAGGTCGCGACGTCTCCGGCGTTCGCGTCCGGTGCGGTCGTTGAGTCCGTGCGCCGACAGCTGGCGGAGCTGGCCGACGATGAGGTGCAGGCGTACGATGTGTGCCGCCAGGGCTTCATCAAGACGGTGTTCAGGGGACACACGCGCAGGAACCCT
>JALGZG010000099.1 GCA_025782345.1 bacterium
CGAGAGTCGAAGCTACGTGCCCGAGAAGGTCCGCGTGGCCCGAGCCCTGGACTCTCATCTCGTCATCCAGTTCTATGAGATCCCGACCGTGGCCGAGCGTGAGGAGCTCGCTCGTGCCGGCATCACTTTGCTCGACTACATCCCGAACTACGCCTGGACCGCGCACGTGAGGGGAGGGGCCGTGCAATCGCTCGACCCGGGCGTCGTGCGAGCGGTGTTCGCGCTTCGGGCGGACGACAAGATAGCGCGGAGCGCCGTGGGTCGGGACGTCGTACGCGCCTTCGTGTACGACGGCGTGACCGATGCTGAATCCGTCCTGTCCGCCTACGGACAGGTCATCGACAGAGACAGGAACTCGTTTACTCTGCAGCTCGACGGGGACGTGCTCGGTCTGGCGGCGGAGGACATCGTCAAGTACGTGATGGGCCCGCGTCCGGAGAAGATCGAGAACAACGATGAGATCCGCGACAACATCAACGCCGAGACGAGGTCCAGAATGCGCCCTACAACCTCAGCGGGGCGGGCGTCACGGCCGGCATGTGGGACAACGGGTCGGCGGCCACGAACCACGACGACTACAACAGCAGGCTCACGGTGGGGGACGGTTCCTCGATAGGCAGTCACCCCGCGCAGGTCTGCGGCGTGATGGCCGGTGACGGCACTCGCAGCACGGTCTACGGCGGCTACGCCAATCAGTGGGCGGGCGTGGCCCCGGGCGTTGATATCGCCTCCTACAGCTGGCCCAGCGATATCGGGAACATGGACAGCGAGCACAGCCACGCCATCTCCAACTACGACATCATCCTCTCGCAGAACTCGTGGAGCTGGGGCCTGTGCCCGGACTACTGTGAGTACTACGGCGAGTACGACGATTGGAGTCAGAACTTCGATAAGCTCGTCAGGGGCAGCCAGGGCAAGAAGATAAGTGTCGTCTTCTCCGCGGGCAACGACGGCGACTGCATCGACTGCGCGGGCCATCTTCCCAACTACCCCTACGGGACGATCCGGGCCGGGCTCGACCGCGAAGAACGCGATCGTCGTCGGCAGCAACGACGCGGACGACGACGGCCTGAGCTACTACAGCAGCATGGGACCGACGCTCGACGGCCGCCTCAAGCCCGACGTCGTTGCCCCCGGCTGCAAGAGCTACGAGGGCATCACGACCACCTACACCAGCAACAACTACTACAGCAACTCCTGCGGCACGTCCTTCTCGGCCCCGGCCGTGTCCGGCTGCGTTGCCGTTCTGATGGAGGACTACACGGACAAGTTCGGCGGTGAGGCCTGGCCGTCGACCGTGAAGGCGCTGATGATCCAGGGGGCCGAGGACCAGGGCAACGTCGGACCGGACTTCCAGTTCGGTTACGGGCGCGTCAACATTCAGAACACCGTAGACATCATCCGCGCTGACAACGGCGCCTACGACCTCATCAAGGAGGACACGCTCTCGCCAGCGGAGACGTGGGAGTACACCATCGACGTGACCCCGGGCGCGGACCTCAAGGTCACGCTGGTCTGGGATGACTTCGAGGGCGACTACGGCGTGGGTGGGACGATGCTCGTCAATGACTTGGACCTCGAGCTTGAGGCGCCCGGCGGCGGCATCTACCGTCCGTGGATCCTGGACCCGGGCAACCCCAGCTGGGCCGCGACCACCGGAGCCGACCACCTCAACAACGTCGAGCAGGTGGAGGTTTCGTCGCCGGCGTCGGGCACGTGGACCATCCGCGTGACGGCGACCGTCATGCCCGAGTCCAATCAGGATTTCTCTGTCGTGACGAACTTCGCCGGTGGCGCGCCCGACCTGCCGCCCGACGCGCCGACAGGACTCGGCGCCGTTCCGGGCACAGGCGAGGGCGAGATAGACGTCAGCTGGACAACACATACTACGACGACTCAGGTCTGACGCCCGGCGGCACATACTACTACCGCGTCTTCGCGGTTGATGAAGGCGCGAACGAGAGCGATCCGAGCGCGACGGATTCGGCTGTTGCCACTGACCTGCCGCCGGCTCCGCCAACGGGCCTCGTCGCCGTGACGGGCACGCTCGAGGGCGAGATAGAGATCAGCTGGAACCCGAACCCGGAGCCCGACCTGGACCACTACCTGCTGGAGCGGTCGACGGCGCCGGACTTCGAGCTCGGAGCCGTTCGAAGAACAGGCGGTCACCTACACGGACTCCGGACTGATTCCGGGTGAGACCTACTACTACCGTGTGTTCGCAGTTGATGCCAACGGCAACCAGAGCGGGCCGAGCAACGTGGACTCCGCCGTGGCTCTGGACCTCGACCCGTCGACGCCGACGGGACTCGAGGCAGTACCGGGGGCCAATGAGGGCGAAATCGATGTTGTGTGGAACCCGAACCCGGAACCCGACCTCGACCACTACCTGCTGGAACGCGACATCGACGCGGGCTTCCCCGCGCCATTCGAGGTCGGTGTCTCCGTGCCGTCGTTCACGGACACGGGGCTGACGCCGGGGGAGACCTACTACTACCGCGTGCGTGCGGTCGATGACAACGGCAACGAGAGCGGGCGCAGCACGCCGGACTCGGCGATCGCAACGGACCTGCCACCTGCCGCACCGACGGGCGAGCGCGAACTCGGAACCGGACTTCGACCACTACCGTCTGGAGCGGCATACCGATCCGGGCTTCGGCCCGGGCTCAGACCCGTTCGACTGGACGCTGACATTCTTCCCGGACTCGGGACTTGTCCCGGGTGAGACCTACTACTATCGCGTGTTCGCCGTGGATGAAGGCGGGAACGAGAGCGACCCGAGCAACGTGGACTCGGCGGTTGCGACGGACCTGCCTCCTTCCGCACCGACGGGCCTGACGGCGACGCCGGGAGCGGGAGAGGGCGAGATCGACGTCAGCTGGAACGCGAACTCGGAACCGGACTTCGACCACTACCGTCTCGAGCGGCATACCGATCCGGGCTTCGGCCCGGGCTCAGACCCGTTCGACTGGACGCTGACGTTCTTCCCGGACTCGGGACTCGTGCCCGGCGAGACGTACTACTACCGGGTGATCGCCGTCGATGCCAACGGCAACGAGAGCGACCCGAGCAACGTGGATTCGGCGGTTGCGACGGACCTCGCTCCGTCTGCG
>JALGZG010000209.1 GCA_025782345.1 bacterium
GAAGCGCTTCCTCAACCTCAGATTCGAGCCAGAGAGAAAGAGCTACTGGGAGAAGCGGGAGCCGGAGACCAGAGGCATGGAGCGCTACGAAAGCCAGTTCTAGCTGACCGCGCTACGAAAGCCAGTTCCAGCTGACCGCGCTGCCCGCGGGTCAGGGGCGTGACCGCAGACCAACGGAGGGATCGATGAGCAGAGGATCAACACTCAAGGAGATCTGGAGTTTCCTGCGTGTCAGGAAGAAGTGGTGGCTCGTTCCGGTGGTCGTGCTCCTGGGACTGATCGGCGCACTTCTGTTTCTCACGGAGGGCTCAGCGCTCGCGCCGTTCATCTACGCGCTGTTCTAGACCGAGAATCGAACATTCCGGGACGGTGGCGTCGCATCGTCCCGGAATCGAGGGAGTCTCTGACGCAGTGAAGTTTGCCCGCAGACTTCTCGCCCTGCTCATCGTTGTCACCGTCACGCTCGCGGCGGCGGAGGGGCTTGTGCGGCTCTTCCACGCCGCTGTCCCCACTCCGGCTGACTCGCCCTACATCCCGGATCCCAACGCGGGCTTCAGACTGAGACCCGATCTCCCTTCGGCCAGCCTGAGGCACGAAGACGAGCGCGTCAACGACCTTGGGTTCCGCGACCGCGAGCACTCGATCGAGAAGTCCCCGGGAACCTGCCGTATCCTCGGGATCGGCGACTCGTTCGTCTACGGGGACGTGCGCCTGAAAGACAACTTCCTCCGGATCACGGAATCGGAACTCGCCGACCGTCTGGCCGGGCGATGGCCGTCGGTGGAGATGGTCATGATGGGCCTGGGCGGCTACTCGCCGGAGAATGCTCTTGGTCTCCTGCGCTCGGGCGCGCTCGATCTGTCACCCGACGTCGTCACCCTCAACTTCTTTGTGGGAAACGACGTCACCGGAATCCCCACCAGGGGCAGGGTGTACCGTGGAAGTGTACCGTGGAAGACTGTACTACGTCGGATCCTCTCAGCCGGTGCTGAATGTGCTGCGCAAACTGAGGATCTTCCAGCTCTCAGAGAAGGCGATTCGAGAACTGGGCAGCATCGTGGCGCAGCGGCGGTTGGGCGGAGATCCGGACGCCTCGACCGAAGTCAAGACCAGGAACACGGACGAGGAAGGGACGGCCATCGGGTCGTACCCGTGGGAGGATTTCGTGATGATCCAGTCACGCCGCCTGCCGGTCTTCCTAGAGCCCCCCCACCGGCGTACGCTCAAGCTCTGGGAGGAAGCGGAGGGCTACCTGCTCGAGTTCGACCACCTGTGCCGGGAGGCTGACGTGCCGTGGATCCTCCACGTCGTTCCGTCTGAAGTGCAGGTGGACCCGGAGACCAGGCGGCTTGTTCTGGAAGCGCTCTCGCTCTCGGAGGAGGCCTACGATTTCGACGCTCCACAGCGTCGCCTGCATGACTTCGCCAATGCGCACGGCATCACGATCGTCGATCCGCTGCCGGAACTGCGCGCGCAGCACAACCGGAACGACAGGTTGTACATCCCTAACAACACGCACTGGGGTATCAAAGGCAACAGGCTGGCGGGAGAGATTCTGGCTGCAGCCGTCGAGGCCGAGCTGGCCACGGACGGCCCCTGATGCGCGGGCCGCTCCGGGTTCACTCCAGCTCACGAATCACCGCGGCGAGTTCCGTGCCGATGATCCGGTGCGCTTCCATGCCCCAGACGTGCCCCTCCGGGGACTTGGGGTGGGGTTTCCCCTCGAACCAGTCGAGGACCTCGCAATAGATGAGCAGTCCCTCTGAGCCAAGCTCGCCGACCATTTCCTCGATGAAGGGGAAGGCGGCCATCTGCCCGTCCACCGATATAACGATGAGCGAGATGCCGCGCTCATTCAGGTCCCTGGCGAACAACTCCAGCAGTTCGTTGTAGAACCTCTGCTCAACGGGCACCGAGTCGGGGTCCGCCTCGCCCGCGCGGCGCATTGCCTCGGTCAGAGTCGGCCTGGCGAACCTCATGTAGAGCGGGTCCCGGATGAGGTTGTACAGCTGGCTCTTCTGTATTCGCGAGTCAGAGAGAAAGCGCTTCAGGGAGTTCAGACGGAACGTGGAGCTGCGAAAGACGAACTTCCCGTTCTCGACGGTCGTCACACTGTTCTTGTAGTTGTCCCTCGGGTCGTTGTCGCAGAACTGGACAATAACCACGGTCGGGTCGTACAACCGCCCGAACTCGTAGAAGCGCCTGATGTGCTGCGTCAGACCCCACCCACCCACGGAGAAGTTGACGGTGTCGTAGCCGTCGCCGAGTTCCTCCGACAGGACGGCCGCGTAGACCTCGTCGTCGTTCACACCGGTCCCGAAGGAGTACGAGTCCCCGAGAACCAGCACGTTCTGCCGCTCGTAGCTGTTGGATGTGGGTATCAGCTCGCCTCGGCACTGGTTGGCGTTCGTCGTGTAGATGAACCGCCACTGCCCCGGCCGCTCGTGGACCATCTCCCTGTCGGGGAAGAGCATCGTGCCGTACTCCGACGAGAACTGCCACCTCGGGTACATTGAGGGCTGTGGCCGGATGAGCCTGACCATCAGCTCGCCCACCACAACCACTATCACGACAGCGATGAGCGCCGCGATCAGCGTTGCGAGGAGTCGCTTGCCGCACGACAGGTGACCGCCTTCCATGCGTGTCCTCTCTCCAGTCCGGGCGACCGCCCCCGGTGCCGCCGGGTCCGCGCCCCACCTGCTGCCAGCCCCAGTGCCGTCGGCTACGGCCCCGATGCCGTCGGCTACTCGCTAACGTCCGGGGTCAGAGCCGCTCCATGCATCTCGAGTATCGCATCGCCGACCGCCACACCCGCCATCAGGTGCGAGAACGGCGTCCAGTGTCCGTCGCCGTGAACGACCCGAAGAGCGATCAGGCCGTCGTACGCGCTCAGAATGGGCACCGTGTCCACGTAGACATCTGTGACTCGGCCGATGTCCCCGTCGCCCCGCCAGGGGAAGGCACGCTCGAGGTGCCGGCTGGCGATGTCCAGAAGCACGAAGTCCGCGCCGTTCTCCCGGCACACCTCGTACATCCGCTCGACGAGCGCCCTGCCAAGATCGATCTTGTACTCTTCGACCGAAGGACCGGCCTCGGCTTCTCCCCCGCCGGAGGCCTCCAGAGCCGCCATCTTCTTCCTGAGAAGTTGCTGCTTGAAGTAGATGGTGGCCACGTTGTTCAGGTAGTTGTGCAGATAGGACCGTTCGCTCAGGAAGCGGTAGAGCCCGAACGAGTTGAGGAGGTTCCGTATCCGGATGGCGGGGATGTACTCCGTCCTGTTGAGCACGAGCTCTCCGCCCTCCAGGCGGTAGAGGTCCGCCTTGAGATTGTCGTCGAGGTCGTTCCCGTAGTAGCCGAGCACAACGACGTCGGGGGCGTACCTGACGCCCTCCTGCTCCAGCAGGACCATCGCCTCCGCCGTGCTGCTGCCCGACATGCCCGCGTTGATGACCTCGGCGGGAAGCCCTTGCCCGTCGAGGTAGCGCTCGAGGACCGCCGAGTACGTCTCGTCCTGAGCGGCCTCGTAGCCGATCGTGAACGAGTCGCCCAGCACGAGCACTCGCAGCTCGCCCTCGGGTTTCTCGTAGCCGAATTCCCGTGTGTCGCGGAATCCCTGCCCGTTGATGAAGAACTCCCACCGCCCGTCCGCACTCTTGTGCCAGTAGTGCGAATCGGGCACGTTGCCCCGGATGTGGAACTCACCGTAGTGCACATCGGTCACGTAGCGAGGGAAGAGGGCGATCCTGTCCTTGTACATGACGAAGACCAGGGCCTCGCCGATCAGGTAGATGATGACGAGAGCAATCAGGAGAGTCAGAAGCCACTGGCCGAACCGCTTGAGCCTGCCCGCGAACGACTTCTCGCTTCTTCCCATTCGGCACTCCTTCAGGGCAGCAGGAGATGAGGGACGAGGCGACATGCACCGCCGCCCCGCGGATGAGGCGACATGCACCGTCGCCCCGCGGATGAGGCGACATGCACCGTCGCCCCGCGGACGGGGCGGTGAGCCACACTGCCATGATACAGGGAACTACCGAGCCCCTCAAGAAGCGTGTGCGGAGGTCGGGAATCGCCGTTTTCTTCGGACAGCCGCGCTCCACGGTGCTATGCTCCACGGAGAGAACCTCGCTCACGGAGCTGTCATGAGACTTGAGATCCCCTACGGCACAGGCCTAGTCACCGTAGAGCTCGACGATGCGAACGTCGCGGGCGTGGTCCGCGCCGCCGAGATGGAGAGCGGCGACGAGCACGAGATCCTCACCCGGGCGCTCTCCTCCCCCGTCGGTTCGGTTCCGCTAGGCGATTTCCTCGAGCGCTCGCGCGATGCGGTCGTCATCGTAAACGACGCCAAGAGAGCAACACCAACGGCGCGACTG
>JALGZG010000109.1 GCA_025782345.1 bacterium
GATGATACCCACGACCGTGATGGCCATGAGAACCCCGTAGACGATCATGAGCACACCTAGGAACTTCATCCAGCCCTTCGCCGCGAAGAGCGGAGCGCTGATCTCGCGGACGAGCTGCCGCTCGTCGCCCCCCGAGGGGGTGAGGCCTCCGGTCACCTCTCCCACAATTCACCTCCTGGCTTGAGACCAAGAAGGACCGCTGATACTCGCGGCAGGCTAGCACCGACGCCGCCCGGCGGTCAAGTGCCTCTCGTGAGACCGCTCTCGTGAGACCGGTCAGACGACGCGCGAGCGAGCGCTGGAGGGTCATCGAACCCTACGTGCGGCCGCCTCGTATCACCGGGGAATGCCGGAGCTGCCTCACGTCTGAAGCAGCTCCTTGATCTCATCCACTGACAGGAGCTTCCCCGTGCTCTTCACCTCCCCGTCGATGGCAAGAGCGGGCGTCATCATCACGCCGAACGCCATGATCTCGTTGATGTCGGTGACCTTCACGACCTCACAGTCGAGTCCCGCTTCACTGACGGCGCTTCCGACGCGCTCCGCGAGCATCTTGCACTTCGGGCACCCGGTGCCCAGTATCTGGACCTTCATTGTCTCCTCCTTATCCGGCGAAGGCGCCGTAGAGCATGCCCGAGATGGTCGCCATCAGCACGACCAGCGCGACGAAGACGAGCGTCTTCCTTGTTCCCATGATGCTTCGAATGACCAGCATGTTCGGAAGCGACAGCGCGGGCCCGGCCAGAAGCAGTGCCAGCGCCGGCCCCTTGCCCATACCGCTACCGATGAGCCCTTGAAGGATCGGCACTTCGGTCAGCGTGGCGAAGTACATGAACGCCCCGGCCACGGACGCGAACAGGTTCGACCATATCGAGTTCCCTCCGACCGCGCGCGCGACCCAGATGGAGGGGATCATCCCTTCCTGCCCCGGGCGTCCCAGCAGAGCACCGGCCACCAGGACGCCGAGAAGAAGCAGCGGCAGTATCTGCTTGGCGAACCCCCAGCTCGACTCGAACCACTCGCCCAGCTCGTCGTCCCGAGTACTCGTGACGACACCGAGACCCACGATGCCGGCCGCAAACGGGAGCAACGGCTGACCGCGCGCAACCAGCGCAAGCACGACGACCGGCGCTGCCACGAAGACCAGCCGCGACACCTTCAGCCCGAACCACGCAGCGAGCACTGCTCCGAGCCCGAGCGCCAGAATTGACGTCACGATCCATTTGCTCGAGTAGATCGCCGCCCACGCACCCGTTCCTTCCGCGGGCCGGCCCCAGTTCGCGAACACGAGAATGCCAACCATCAGGGCGAAATAGACCCCGTTCTGCCAGAGCGGCCTCGCGACCACAGGCTCGGGCATTCCCGCCTGAACGTCCGCCTTCTCGAGCTCTTCCTTGCGAAACATGAGGTGCATCAGAAGACCGATGACGACGCTGAACGCCACGGCACCCACCGCCCGGGCGATGCCGAGCTCAGGTCCCAGCACCCTTGCGGTGAGGATGATGGCGAGCACGTTGATGGCTGGCCCCGAGTAGAGGAACGCAGTTGCCGGACCAAGCCCCGCACCCATCCGGTAAATGCCGGCGAAGAGCGGCAAGACCGTGCACGAGCAGACGGCAAGTATTGAGCCCGAGACCGACGCCACGCCATAAGCGAGTGGCTTTGGGGCGCGGGCGCCGAGGTACTTCATCACCGATTCCTTCTTCACGAATACGGCGATGGCCCCCGCTATCAGAAACGCCGGAAGCAGACAGAGGACGACATGCTCCCGCGCGTACCACTTGACGAGGTGGAACGCCTCCATGATGGAGTTGTCAAACCGCGGGAGACCCACGGGCAGGTAGAACGCCACCAGAAAGACGGCGGTGATGATCGCGAGAGGTTTCCACTGATCCTTCCAGTTCATCGTTCCTCCAGAGTGTTCCTTCGGGCTTCGCGACGAATCGAGCCCGCTGCCCGTCCGGCGCTAGCGTGCCGTGTAGAACAGGTAGACGCCCCCCAGGATGACGAGCGCGCCGCACACGCGCTTCACGATCACCGCCCCACGGGATCGCTCGTTCCAGTCGAGGTAGCGCTGGACGACCTCGGTGAACGTCCCGGCGAGCACGATGACCGAGCAGTGGCCTATCCCGTACACCAGAAGGAGCAGCGCACCGTATGCCAGATTCGTCGACGCCAGCCTGAGTGTGACGCCAAGCATCGGCGCCATATACGCGAACGTGCACGGCCCGAGCGCCACGCCGAAGACGAGCCCGAGAACGAACGCGGCGAGCCCTCCCCTGCGCTTCATCTTGACGCTCCCGGGACCGGACCACGGCAGCGGGATGACGTCCAGGAGGTTGAGGCCCACCACGAAGAAGATGAGGGCGACCGCGTAGTTGCCCCAGCGCCCGACGTCGCCGAGCATGCGTCCGGCAGCGGCGGTGACCCCACCGATAGCGCCTATCGTGATGAGGATGCCGACCGAGAAGAGCACCGAGATGCCGAAGGCGCGTCGCGTGGTAATTTGCCCCTGCCCGTTTATGAACCCGACGATGAGCGGGATGCTCGCGAGATGGCACGGACTCAGGATGATGCTCAGGATGCCCCACAGGAACGAGGCCCCGAGCGCGACTGCCGGCGCGCCCTCCACGGCCCTGGTCAGGGCCGCAAACAGTTCTCCCACGATTCCTCCTCCACGGTGGCCTTGGGCCGGACCGCTTTCGCGGAGCGGTCCTTACTCGTTGAACACGTAGCCGAGTTCCTCCCACGTGGCGAGCATGTCCTCGCGCGAGAAGAATCCCTGGTGTCGGAAGAGTTCATTGCCGTACTCGTCAAAGAAGATTTGTGTTGGGATTATCCTGATGCCGTGTGCCCGCGCTGCCGCCGCGTTCTTCTTCACGTCCGCGAAGCGAACGTCGAGCTGCCCCTCGAACGTCTCGCGCATCTCCTCGAGAATCGGCGCCATCGCCTTGCACGGCACGCACGTGGTCGAACCGAGATCTAAGAGGAGGGGCAGGGCGGTCCCGTCGGTTACGGAGGGCTGGACGACGCCGACGGAATCCGACGTTGCCGCCCCCTCCTCCGCCAATCGAGATCTATCGCCTGACTCCCCTCCGCATCCCGACATGCCCAGACACAAGGCAACAAGCGCGGCGACCCCGGCCACCGCGACTGCGCTTCTCCTACTTGATGCCGTTGCGATCACTGGACGCCTCCCCTTTGAGCACTGCTTCAACGCAGTCAAAGAACCCGAGGACACAGGCCATACGGAGTGAGTAGTAGACCTCGGAGCCTCTCTTCTCGTCGCTTAGGATGCCGGCGGACCGCAGCACCGACAGGTGTTTCGAGACGGTCGACATGTCCGCGCCGACCATTTCTGTCAGCTCGTGCACACATCTCTCTCCATCTGCGAGCACGTCCACGATATAGAGCCTCGTCGGGTGTGCCAGAGCCTTGAGAATGCGGGCGCGTTCCTCGAATCGGGTTCTCACTTCGCGTTTCACGGCGACCTCCTCCTTAAGGAACTGTCGTTCCTAC
>JALGZG010000144.1 GCA_025782345.1 bacterium
GAGGGTCTTCGAGCCGTTCTTCACGACGAGCGAGGTGGGCGAGGGCAGCGGGTTGGGCCTGTCCGTCAGCTACGGCATCGTGAAAGACCACGGCGGCAAGATCGATGTGCAGAGCAAGGTCGGGGTAGGATCAACGTTCACTGTCCTCCTGCCGGCGGCGGGGAGTGTCGGCAGTGAGAACTCGTGCGAGGGAAGAGCCTAGTGGATCAGCTGAACGCCCCAGAAGACACGAGCGGAAGCGCCGAGACGAAGGATAAGTCTGAGGAGAAGAAGCCCGTTCGCCTGCTCATCGTGGACGATGAGGAGATCATGCGGGAGTTCCTCCACGAGGTTCTTAAGGACGAGGGCTACGTGATAGACCTCGCCTCCTCGGGCAAGGATGCGCTCAGGCAGATGAACACCTCGGAGTACGACATCATCCTGACTGACATCGTCATGCCCGAACTCGACGGACTGGGTGTCGTTGCAGCGACGAAGGATCTGCCCTACAGCCCGAGTGTCATCGTGATGACCGGATACGCCTCCATGGAGACAGCGGTCGAATCGATGAAGCTTGGAGCGGCGGACTACATCACCAAGCCTTTCAATATCGATCAGATAAGGATCATCGTGAAGAACGCCGTCGAGGAGCGCGTGCTCAAGGCTCGCGCCGCGGAAGGCGAGTTCTACAAGGAGCTGTCGCGAAAGGACGGCCTGACAGAGCTCTACAACCACCGCTTCTTCCACCAGCTTCTGGAGACCGAGGTCTCTCGGGCCGAGCGCTACGACAGGGTCGTCAGCCTGCTGATGATAGATATCGATGACTTCAAGACCTACAACGACTCGCACGGGCACCCCGCCGGTGACCTGGCGCTCCGCAGGCTCGCGCAGCTTCTCAAGCAGTCATCGCGCAACTGCGACTTCGTGGCCAGATACGGAGGAGAGGAGTTCGCCATCATCGTGCCGGAGGTCAGCGCTGATTCCGCCAGGCGGATGGCCGAGAGACTCCTGAAGCTGGTAGACGAGTCCGAGTTCGAGGGGGAGGAAGTTATGCTGGGCGGGCGGCTCACGATCAGTCTGGGCATCGCCACGTTTCCGATGCAGGCGTCCAGCAAGAGCGAACTTGTTGAACACGCCGACCAGGCGCTGTACAGAGCGAAGGGCCTGGGCAAGAACCGGGTCGTCGTGTTCGGCGAGGAGAGAGTGAACTAGCGCGTTTCTCAGGTGTGGAAGATCACGAACGGCCCCCGGGCGCCAGGCAGGCGCGGCGGGGGCCGAACTCGTGCGGGTGGGGTTGACACGCACCCCGGCCACTGCTAGGTTGTAGCTCCGCGGGCGACCGCGAGAGGGGAGGCCACAGACGAGCGGCCAGAGGATTCGAGACGAGCTGTGGATGCGGGCGGCTCTCGTGGAGGCCCGGAAGGCATACGATTCCGGCGAAGTGCCCGTCGGCGCCGTGGTGGTAGTGGACGATCATGTGGTCGGCCGCGGCCACAACCAGGTCGAGGGTCTCGGCGACCCCACAGCGCACGCGGAGATCCTGGCGATCGGCGCGGCGTCTCGAACGCTCACGGCGACGCGCTTGACGGAGGCCAGCATCTACGTTACGATGGAACCTTGTCCAATGTGCGCGGGGGCCATTGTGCTCGCAAGACTGAGCCGCCTGGCCTACGGCTGTCCCGACCCGAAGTCAGGGTACTGCGGATCACTCGGGAACATCGTCGACGACCCGGCGCTCAATCACAGGGCAACGGTCCGGTCCGGCGTTCTTGAGGAGGAGTGCGCCACGCTCTTGTCGCGCTTCTTCGCGGACCTGCGCAGGCGCAGCACAGCCTAGTCTGCGTTTCGTCGGAGTGACGGATTCCGGTGGGGTGACGGAGTTGGTCGATCGTGACGGTCTCGAAAACCGTTGTACCCTCTGGGTACCGTGGGTTCGAATCCCACCCCCACCGCCAGTCTCAAGTGGAGAGGTGACTGAGTGGTTGAAGGTGCGCGACTGGAAATCGCGTGTAGGTTTATAGCCTACCGAGGGTTCGAATCCCTCCCTCTCCGCCACATAGAGAGCTCTGCAGTCGGAAACGGGGATGTAGCTCAGTTGGGAGAGCGCTGCCTTCGCAAGGCGACGCGGAAGCCCGCTCGCAACCTCACGGGCGGGCTTTTGTGGATTCGAGCCCCATTGGGTTTTTCCGCTCTGGCACGCTAGACGGGGAATTAGCGGTGCCCTGTGACCCGCAATCCGCTACAGCGGGGTCGAACATCTGAACGAGGCCCTCCAGTTCTCGTTCGCGACAGGAGTCGGGCGGTGTTGAGGGTCAGGTCCCGCGCAATCGAGCCTGGTGAATCCGGTCAGAGCCGGAAGGCAGCAGCCGTAAGCCGGTCACTCGATGTGCCGCGGGGGCGCTTGGCCGGAGTCTCCCAACTCCTTCTCTCGTCGGGTGCGGGGGTCGAGTCGGACGCGTGCCAGAGCGGAGTACCCTTCTGGAGCCCGACAACAAACGCGGGGGTAAGATGTCCTACCTCGTACTGGCCAGGAAGTGGAGGCCCGAGTCGTTCTCGGATGTCGTCGGGCAGAAGCACGTTGTCCTGACGCTATCAGCGGCGGTGCGGACGGGGCGCACGGCGCACGCCTACCTGTTCACCGGGCCGCGCGGAGTGGGCAAGACGACCATCGCACGGATACTGGCGAAGGCCCTCAATTGCGAGAAGGGTCCAACCGATGAGCCGTGCGGCGAGTGCGTCTCCTGCACCGAGATCGCATCCGGCAGGAGCCTGGACGTCATCGAGATCGACGGCGCCTCGAACAGGAAGATCGAGGACGCGCGTGGCATACGGGAGACGGTGCAGTACGCCCCGCTCTCCGGCCGCATGAAGGTCTACATCATCGATGAGGCCCACATGCTCACGCGCGAGGCGTTCAACGCGCTCCTCAAAACGCTGGAGGAGCCTCCTCCTCATGTGGTCTTCATAATGGCGACCACGGAACCCGGCAAGATCCCCGAGACGATAACCTCGCGCTGCCAGCGCTTCGACTTCCACAGGATCTCGTGCGCCGACCTGGAGGCGCGGCTGTCGCAGGTAGCTGATGCCGAGGGGTTCGAGATAGAGGGCGCCGCGGTCAAGCTGATCGCGACGCGCGCCGACGGGAGCATGCGCGATGCGGTGAGTCTCCTGGACCAGCTCGTGTCTGTCGGTGCGGGCAACGTGACGGTCGACGACGTGGCTCGCGTGCTGGGCATACCGGACGTCGACGTCTTCTTCGCTCTCACCGATGCTATCGCCTCGACCGACACGTCCGGAACGCTATCCGCTCTCGAGGCCGCCATGGACGCGGGCTTCGATGCGAGGGATCTGATCGACGGTCTTGTGGAACACCTCCGCAATCTGCTGCTGATCAAGGCAGCGCCGTCACCGGAACGACTCGTTGGCAGGATAGCTGACTACCAGGCGCACGAGGGCGCTTCGTCTACGATCATCGAGGAGGACCTGGTGCGGCTGCTTCGGATCGGCATCGAGGCTCAGGCGTCCGTCAAGTGGAGTACCCAACCCGCACTGATCGTTGAGCTGGCGCTGGTTCGAATGGCCAGGCTGACCAGCAGCGTGGAGATCGCGGACGTCGTCAGGGCGCTTACGAGGGGCGGGAGCTGGGAGTCATCGGGTGGCGCTGCAGGCGGAGCTGGCGGTGATGCCCGGGGTGGCGGAGGGGGAAGGCTGCCGAAGAGAGCCGGACGGACGTCCGGCGGCCGCGATGGTGCGAACCCAAGCGGAACGGCGGCGCGTGCGCCCGGCGGCAGTGGCGCCGAAGGTGATGGGAGCACTGGGGGCGAGACAGTGACGGCGAGGTCCGGACCTACGCCGGCCGCGGCGGTGGTCGCGCTGGCGGACGCACCCGAGGCTGATGTCGAACCCGCGCTCTGGCCCGACGTTCTCGGGAGGATCAGACGCGAGAAACCCGCTCTCGCCGCTTTCCTGAACGACGCGGTGGCGTCGACGGGCGAGGATGCGGTGCTGGAGCTGGCGGTTCCGAACGGATCCCGATTCCACAGGGAACAGCTCAAGGACCGCGGCAACATGGCGGTCATGGAACGCGCAGCCGGGGAGGTCTTCGGCGGAAGGGTCAGGCTGGCTTTCACGTTCGGGGAGGCGCCGCAGGAGCGGGCTTCGTCTCATGGCGTCACGACCCAGGTCAGCGAGGAGGCGGCGGAGGACCCGGTGGTCCGGAAGGTCCTAGACATGTTCGGTGGCGAGATTCGAGGTTCGCGGAGAGAGGAGTAGTGGGGCACATGGCAGGTGGACTCGCGAAGATGATGAAGGAGGCGCAGAAGCTGGAAAAGCGCCTCGGCGAAGTTCGGAAGACCCTTGAGGAGATGACGGTCGAGGGAAGCTCTGGAGGTGGGGTGGTGAGCATCACCATGAACGGGCAGCGCGACGTGCTTAAGGTCTCGGTGGACCCCGGCGTGCTCGAGGACGGCGATGCCGAGATGCTCGAGGACCTGCTCCTCTCCGCGCTCCGGGATGCGAAGCAGAAGTCGGACGAGCTGGCCTCCACGGAGATGGCTAAGGTGACGGCCACGGGTCTTCCGCCGGGGCTCTTCTAAGCAAGAACCGGAGCAACGCCTTGTCCCTTTTTCCGCCCTCTCTCGAACGGTTGGTCCTCATCCTGGCGCGGCTGCCCGGCATCGGCAAGAAGTCGGCAACGAGGATAGCTCTCAAGCTCGTGGCCTCGTCCGAGGCCGACTGCCGAGAACTGGCCAGGGCCATCGTCGAGGCCAGCGAGAAGACCGTCGGCTGCTCGACGTGTGGAGCTCTGACCGAGTGTGACCCCTGCGCCATCTGCGCGGACCCCCGGCGCGAATCTACCGTCATCTGTGCGGTCGAGCGCCCGAGCGATGTCATCGCCCTGGAGCGAACCAGCCGGTTCCGGGGGAAGTACCACGTTCTGGGTGGGCTTCTGTCTCCGCTCGACGGGGTCGGTCCCGAGAACCTCAGGCTGGATTCGCTTGTCGCGCGAGCGCGCGCGGACGATGTCTCCGAGATCATACTGGCGCTGAACCCCACGGCGGAGGGCGAGGCCACGTCGCTGTACCTTGCGGGGCTGCTGGCGAGAACGGGTGTTCGGGTCACCAAGCTCGCCAGCGGCATACCTGTCGGAGGGGACCTCGAGCTGGCAGACGAGCTGACCCTCGGAACCGCGCTGGACGAGCGGAGAGAGCTTTGACCGCGTTGGTTCTCCATTCTCCTGCCGCGCGTTCTCGCGCCTCGCGAGGCCGCGGCGGCGCCGAACTTCCCTCGGGGCTCGCGGAAGCATCCCTTTGAGCTTGACCCGCCCCGGAAGCGGTGCTAGCGTGATTATTCGATTTGTCTGCGCTATCGGGAAACGAGGCGAACACCTGAAGGAGGCGGACGGATGCCGCAGATGACGGAGATCCGCTGGCATGCGAGGGGAGGCCAGGGAGCGAAGACTGGTTCCCTGCTTCTCGCACAGGCGAAGTACAGTCAGGGGTTCCCGGACTACGGGCCCGAGCGCATGGGCGCGCCCATGCGCGGGTTCACGAGGATCAGCGACGAGCCGATTCGTTTGCACTGCGCGATCTCTGAGCCTGAGATGGTCGTGGTGTTGGACGATACCTTGCTCAGCTCGGTGGACGTCGTGAGCGGCACGCCGGTGGACGGCGGCTTGATAGTCGTCAATACGCTGAAGAGCGCGGCGGACGTGCGAAGTGAACTGAAGCTCGAGGGCCGCAAGATCTTCACGGTCGATGCGACTGGCATCGCCATCGACGAGATCGGACGACCCATCCCAAACGCGCCGATGCTCGGCGCACTGATCAAGGTCTCGGGCCTCTTGTCGCTCGACACCGTCAGGGACCAGATCACGAAGAAGTTCTCTCACGGCTTCAGGCCAGAGGTTCTCGAAGGCAACCTCCGGGCGATCCAGAGAGCCTACGAGGAGGTGGTCGGAGAATGAAAGAGAGAGGCTGGACTGAGATACCGCCAGGAGGCATCATCGAGGAGGCCGGCAACGCCGCCGCCTATGAGACGGGTTCCTGGCGCACCTATCGGCCAGTGTGGGACAGCGAGGCGTGCATTCACTGTCTGAGGTGTTGGGTGGCGTGCCCCGACTCGTCCATCGAACTCGCGGAGGGCAAGGTCACGGGCATAGACTACTACCACTGCAAGGGCTGCGGGATCTGCAGCTTTGAGTGTCCGGTAGACCCCAAGGCGATACAGATGAAGCTCGAGACCGACGTCGCCAAGGAGTAGGCTCGGGTCGACCGGGCCCTTCTCACGCGAATCAGAAGGGAGATTTGAGAGTGTCGAGGAGACTGATGCTGACAGGGAACGACGCGACCGCGGAAGCGATGCGGCAGATCGCTCCCGACGTGGTCACGTGTTTCCCCATCACCCCACAGACCGAGCTGATGCACAAGTTCGCGGAGCACGTGGCCGACGGGGATGTGGATACGGAGCTCGTGCTCGTTGAGTCGGAGCACAGCGCGATGAGCGCGGCGGTCGGGGCGGCTGCGGCCGGGGCGAGGGCGATGACGGCAACGGCAGCGAACGGACTGGCGCTGATGTGGGAAATCGTCTACATCGCGGCTTCCTACAGGCTGCCCATCGTCATGCCGGTGGTGAACCGCGCGCTGTCGGGGCCGATCAACATCCACTGCGATCACAGCGATACGATGGGATGCAGGGATACGGGTTGGATACAACTCTACTCCGAGAACGCGCAGGAGGCGTACGACAACACCATACAGGCCTTGAGGATAGCCGAACACCCGGACGTTCTCTTGCCGGTGATGGTGACGTTCGATGGGTTCATCCTCAGCCACACAGCGGAGATCCTCGAGGGGCTGGAGGACGCGGAGGTCAAGGACTGGATCGGGACCTACGAGGCGAAGTACTCGGTTCTGAATACGGACGACCCCGTGACGTTCGGCCCGCTCGATCTCCAAGACTACTACTTCGAGCACAAGCGGCAGCAGGTCGAGGGAATGCGGCACGCTCCCGCCGTCATCAGAGAGATCGGGCGTGCGTACGGCGAGTTGTCCGGGAGGTCGTACGACCTCTTCGAAGCATACAGGCTGGAGGACGCCGAACTCGCGGTAGTGGCGCTGGGTTCGACGTGCGGTACTGCGAAGGTGGTCGTCGA
>JALGZG010000183.1 GCA_025782345.1 bacterium
GCAGATGTGGACCGACCACTTCGACGCCGGCTACGGCTACGGGTTCGGCATTCGCCAGGGGCCGGGCGGGAAGGTCGTCGGCCACGGCGGCGGGTTCACCGGCATCAACGCCAACCTCGACATGTTCATCGACTCGGGCTACATCGTCGTGGTGATGACGAACTACGACGGGGCGGGCAGCCCGGTGGATGCGAAGATCGCGGAGGTGCTATCGCGGGTTGAGTAGGTTAGCGGCCTGGTGCGCGGCTCCGGTCCTCCAGGATAGGGGCATCATGTCTCTCCTCCGCGTTCAGTCCCTCACTGACTCCACCCTCCTCAGGTACTCATCGAACTTAGGAACCACACATTAGGAAACTTAGGGCGGGCGGACCAAAGTCACAGTAAGTTTCGTATAATCTCGGCCGCAGAGGTAACTTCTTGGGGGTCTGTGTGCTGGGCGCGTGCGATGGCGGAGATCACGCCATGAACTCCCCGGAGAAACCGGGGCGGTTCGTTTTGTCTCGTGAACAGAGATTCCAATCTGATAGAATTACCTATGCATGTCAATAACCATAGGTATTTCTATCAATGTGAAGATGAGAACTACTGATGCGGGGAACGAGATTCGATAAGGCCGTCGAGATCTTCCGGCGGAGTGGGGGAATCCTCAGAACTGCTCAGGCCGTGCGCGAGGGGATTCACCCGAGCACACTGTACGCCATGCGAGACTCCGGAGTGCTCGAAATGGTGAGTCGGGGAGTCTACCGCCTCAGTGATAGTCCACCACTAGGCAATCCCGACCTCGTGACCGTGGCGACGCGAATCCCCAACGGAGTGATATGTCTCATCTCGGCGCTCTCGTTCCACGAACTGACGACTCAGATTCCTCATGAGATGCACGTGGCTCTGGCTACGGGCGCCGAGGAACCTCGCGTCGACTTCCCTCCGATAAGAACCTACCGGTTCGTCGGGCAATCGTTCTCCGAGGGAGTGGACACCCACGACCTAGACGGGATCGGGGTTCGCATCTACTGCGCCGAGAAGACGCTCGCCGATTGCTTCAAGTTCCGAAACAGGATTGGTCTCGACATTGCCGTTGAGGCACTGCGCCTCTACCGTGAGCGGAAGACTCTGCGGAGCGACGAACTCGTGCGATACGCCTCGATCTGCCGCATGAGAAAGGTCATGCAACCCTACCTGGAGGCAATCCTCTAGTGGTGCGGCACGCCGTTGACGGCTGGTTCGACGATCTTCGGGGCATCGTCCGCGGATGATCCGGGGAAACAGACACAGTGGGCTGCGTTCACCGTGAAGCCCGAGCTTCGCATGTCAGGATATGATGCGGGAGGCAACAGCGTTGCCTCCCTTTTCCACGTATGGTAGAGTGAAGGTGACCCTCTGTGTGGCCTTCAGTCCCGTCTGGCGGGCCGGCGGCCTGCCGCTCAGGAGGAAGGAGCGTCGATCATGCGGACTGCAATGAGCCGCGCTCTTGCGGTGGCAGCTTTCGGCTGCCTGGTGGCTTTCGTGGTGGCCATCTCCGGCTGCACGAAGATCTCACCTGTTTCGACCTCACCCAACCGAGCTCCGGAAACGACGCTGACCGTCAGGGGGAATCCTATTGCAGGCGGCGCCAGGCAGGTTCTCCTGCAGTGGATCGGTAGCGACGAGGATGGTTCGGTCGACCACTACCTGGTCCGGCTGGACACGCTCGAATGGCGCGAGGTGACGTGTACCGAGAGCGTCTTCCTCTTTCCCGGGCGGACCAAGCGTCCGAGCTTAATCGACGAAGAGGAGACGCACTCCTTCGCTGTGAAGGCGGTCGATGACCGTGGGGAGGAGGACCCGACCCCCGCGGTCGTCTGGTTCACTCCGAGGAACGATCTGCCGGAGACCGAGATTGTCGACGCTCCGGCGTCGGTCACGGGGCCCATGGTCTTCATCGAATGGATCGGGACCGACCCGGACGGAGTGATCGCGGCCTACGACTACCGCCTGTTCGCCAGATGGGACGACGAGTGGGTGCAGGTGGTTCCGGACCCCGATGTAGCTGAGAGCATAACCGTTGGCCCGGAGGTGACCACGGTCATGTTCGGTCCGATCGCCGGCCTCCACAAGTTCGAGGTCTGGGCGACCGACAACGAAGGCGGAGTGGATCCTACACCCGCGGAATGCACCTTCACCTGCAACCCGGAGCTGGCGGGCGCCGTGCTCTCCGTTTCGACCAGCTTCATCGGGACTCACCGCTTCAGAGGGCCGGTGTGGCCAGCTAACTACGACATCCCTGTGGACATATTCCGGGAGCACCTGACGTTCAACTGGACCGCGGACGCCTCCGCCTACGGGGGGGAGGTCATCGGATACCGTCACGCCTTCGACGACACTTCCAGCTGGCCGATGTGGTCCCTTGAGGACAGGACCTTCGAGATCACACCTGAGCCCGGTCAGCACTCGCTCTATGTACATGTTCTGGACAACGCCAACGTGATGACGCGGGCGCGGTTCTTCATCGACGTATCCGAGGTTGGTCTCTGCCAGTACATTCTCCTGGTTGATGACTACGACCATTGGGAGCACAACCCGGCATGGGGAACCGACGCGGACCGGGACGCCTTCTACGATTCGCTGCTCTACCGCTGCGAGCGGCCCGTCATCGAGTGGAATCCGGAGGAGCATATGGCGGGCGGTACTCCCCAGCCACCCGACGTGCCGACTCTTGCCGCCGCTTCCACGGTCATTTGGTACGCAGATTCGGCTCTGGCCGTTCTTGGGGAGGTCTTCGATGATCCGCTTTGCCACCGGTACTCACCCCTTGCCGGGTATGTGCGTACCGGAGGGAACCTGCTGCTCTGTGGGTCGAAGCTCCTGGCGACCATCACGGGCGAGCCGTACCCGATGGTGTTCACCGCTGAGGACACCACGAGAGCGGCGGTGTTCGTGAGGGATTACCTCAGGATCAGTCGTGCCGACAACAGCGGCGAGGCCGCTGACCCTTCTGCACCGTGGAGCTACGGCTACTGCATGCACGGAGCGGTCCCGACCCCCGCCGGAGAGGCGCTGGGGTTCGAGCCGGTCTACGTCGACACGGGAGACTGCGACGTGGAGCCGGGCAAGTGGTTCCTCTATTGCGATCCGCCCCTGCCGGGCTACTACCACTGCGGTCTCAACGTCGAGAAGCTCGTGAGCTTCCAGGGCACGAGCCTCGAGATCTACGCGACCGACAGCTTCCTCAATCCGTACTACGAGGGAGAGACGAGCGTGGTCCTGTATCTTTCCGGCGACAACCACGGCAACGTCTGCTACGTGGGCTTTCCTCTCTACTACCTGAAGACCTTCCAGGTGAAGGCCTTCTTCGACGAGTTGCTCCCGCTCCTCGGGGAGGCGCCGGTGGCGACGGGGATTGAGGAGTGAGGTGGGGGCGTGGGGACGCTTTTCGAGTGAGCCGCGCACGGGCCGCGAGCCGCTGAACCCGGCACCTGACGAGAAAACACTTGCACGTGACCGCCTCAACTGGCAATATGTGCCCAGTTACGGAG
>JALGZG010000377.1 GCA_025782345.1 bacterium
GCCTGGGTCATCGTGCTCTCGTTCGGTCTCGGGTTCGCCGCGAAGGACCTCAAGGACATCGACGGCGACAGGGCCACGGGCGTGTGGACGCTGCCCGTGTTGCTCGGCCCCTCGGCAGGCAGGGTGGCAGCCGCTGTGCTCGTGTTCCTCGGCTATCTGTCGGCGGTGCTGCTCCTGCCCTACCCGGTGCTGAAGGCGCCGGCGGTCGTGCTCGGACTTGCCAGCGCGGCAACGGTCCTCGTCTGGCGCAGCAGGCGTCTCGCCGACCTGCTGCTTGCCGTCTGCCTGCTGTTCACCGTCCTGGTGGCGTTCACGGTGCTGTTTGGCATCGACCCGCTGCTGGAGGTCGCCGGCCCGGAGTCCCACGGCGTGCGCGAGGCCAGGGCGGCCGAGTCCAGGGCGAGCACGGCCGAGGCGTGGAGCGACTGGGCGACCGCGTCTTCCGGATTCACGGAGGCAGCGCGGGTCTTCCAGAACGACCCCGACGTGCAGCTTCGCGCGGGCGCCACGCTCTTCGAGCAGGGACGCTACGTGGACGCACTGCCCTACCTCGAGCACGCCGTCGACCTCGACAGATCGTCCTCCATTGCGCTCGAGTACCTCGCGAAGACGGAGTCGAAGCTGGGCCGCGTCGATTCGGCTGAGTGGCTGATGCACGAGGCCATCAGGGAAGGCATGCGCCCGGGCGTCTTCTACTCGGTGCTCGGCGAGCACTGTATGGAGACCGGAAGCCCGGAGTCGGCGGCGCGCGCGTTCGAGCGTGCGCTTATCCTGGGGCGGCCCGACGTCCCCGCACGGCTGCGGCTGGGGGCCGCGCTCCTGGCCACGGGCCGCACGGACGAAGCCCGGGCGGAGCTCGAAACCGCCGTTGCGCGCCGGCCATAGCCCGGGCGGAGCTCGAAACCGCCGTTGCGCGCCGGCCATCGTCTCCGGACGCGCACGACGCGCTGGGGAGATTCCTGGCCGCCGCGGGGAACGCGGACGGTGCGGTCGCTGAGCTGCGGCGGGCCGTCGAACTTGACGACGATGAGTCTGTCTACTGGAACAACCTGGGGGCGGCATACAGAATGGCGGGACGGCAGGAGGAATCGCTGCGCGCCATCGACGAGGCCGTGCGACTCAGCCCCCGCGCCACGGAGCCCTACTACAACCGCGGCCTCACGCTCGAGGCCCTCGGCCGTACAGACGAAGCGAGAAGGCAGATCGGCGCTGGACCGGTCGGGCAAGTGACCTCTCGACCACCCGGCCGCTTGTTCCCGGACCGCCTGCTTACAAACGGCCCGACCACCTGACCATCAGAAACCTGCGCGTTCCCGAACGATGACGGCCCCCACCTCACACCCGATGTCCCGCGCGATGACGGGGCACTTGACCTTGAGCACGAAGAATATCCGGCCGGGCGCCTGGCTCAGTGTCTCGTAGTTGCCCTGCCCCTTCGCGATGATGAGGTCCGCGCGCAGGAAGCGCTCGCGGAACTCCTGGGAGCAGTCGCTCAGGATCGTCCCGGGGGCGTCGGACCCGTTCTCGATGATGGGAACGAGATCGGCCAGCCCCACCTCCACCGCGTCCCGCATGGTGACGTCGTTGATGATGGGAGCGCCCCTGACGGCGAAGGTCACCTTGTCCGCGTCCATTTCCTCGATCATCACCCTGTCGAAGACGATCTCACCGGCGTTGTCCCCAACGTAGAGGATGTCGTCCGCCGAATCGACGGCACGTCGCAACGCGTCGAGCGCTCCGTCTTCGAGCGGCCACGCGAGGCTCTCAGAGATGGACAGTTCCAGACTCTCCTCGTCGATGTCCGACCTGACCCCGAAGTCTATGATGTTGCCCGCGACCGCCAGACGAACGGCGGTGTCGAACGGGTCGTCGGATTCACGGACCATGCTCTTGAGCCGCTCGTACAGGGAGAGCGCCAGCGCGTTGAAACGGTCCTTGACCTCGCGGTATGGATCATCCACACCCGTCGCTTCCCTCACGACTCTGTGGATCACCTGCCCCATCGACGGCGGAGTGTCGTCCATGTCCATCTTGGAAACGGCTTCCGCCACCGCCCGAAGCACGCGGGCGTGCGCCTCGGTGTCGTCGCTCTAGGAATGTCTTCACGTTGCCTCGGAGAAACCGCCAGTGCGGGCATCCCGCCCGCCGGGATCGCGCCAAACCGCCCGCGCCAAACCGCGGCCGCCCGGCAGCCGCGCAGGCACCCGCTAGGGTCGCGCCGCCTTCAACGCCTTCACGAGCGCGTAGGTCGCGTCGACCTCCCCGATCTCGATCTGGGGTTTCGGGTCGCCGTGGAAGTCGGTGCCGCCCGTCTTGAGCATACCGTGCTTGCTTGCCAGTGAGGCGTAGTGCCCCACGAGTTCGCCGAGCTCGTCCTTCGAGATGAGCGGCTCTCCGTTGTGGAAGGGACGGTTCTTGTCGTAGGTGTAGTAAACCTCGAGGCCCTTCACACCGGCGCCTGCGCAGGTCGCGATGATCTCGTCGACGATGGGGTCTATCATGCTGCCGCCTTTGGCGAACGTGGTGTTGTAGGCCCCCGGGTGCGCGAGCACTGGCACTCCACCCGCGCGCTCGATAAGCGGGACGGTCTCCTCGAGCTTCAGGCTGAAGTCCTTCGCCACGTGCCACTCGCCACCGAACGACGTCCGGTCGAAGAACTCCTGTGACGCGAAGTCCGGATGGTGACGATGCAGCACCTTCCAGATGTGAGGGCGCCGAACCGTGTCGCCCGCCGCCTCCTTCAGCACCTCGTCCGCCTCTATCGGGAGGCCGTTCTCCGCGAGCACGGCGATCTGCTTGACGAGCTTGCCGTTCTTCGCGTCCTGAAGTCTCTGCAGGAGGCCCTCGAGTTCGTCGAAGTCCGTGTCGACGAAATACCCCAGGATGTCTATCTCGATCAGGTGCTTAACAGGGTC
>JALGZG010000328.1 GCA_025782345.1 bacterium
GCGCTCCATACGGAGGATATTCGTGTTCGAGGGGCTGGTGATCGGGGCGCTCGGCACGGTCGTGGGTAGCGCGGCCGGTTACCTTCTTGCCGTGCTCCTGGACCGATACCAGTTCATCACGCTCCCCGGGGACGTCTATCCTATCGAGACGCTCCCTGTGGAGATGCACGGGCTCGATTTCATCCTCGTCGCGGCGGCGGCGATCGTGATCAGTTTTCTTGCGGCCATCTACCCGGCTTGGTCTGCCTCAAGGCTCGCGCCCGTCGAGGCGATCAGGCGGGAATAGTGCGCGCGTTCACCGTCAGCGGGAGTGATTGATGCTTCGGCTCGAGGACATCAGGAAGAGCTTCGATACGGGCCGCGACCGGCTCCACGTGCTCAGCGGCGTGAACCTCACCGTCGGCGAGGGTGAGATCGTTGCGATAATCGGTCCCTCCGGTGTGGGGAAGAGCACGCTTCTCCACATCATGGGGGCGCTCGACGTCCCGACGTCGGGCAAGGTCTACGTGCGTGACACCGACGTCTTCGCTATGTCTGAGGCTGCGCGGGCCGCCTTCAGGAACCGGACCGTGGGATTCGTGTTCCAGTTCCATCACCTGCTGAGAGAGCTCACGGCTCTGGAGAACGTCATGATGCCCTGTCTGGTCGGCGGCATGGACAGGGACGAGGCTGCTTCTCGGGCGGAGGAGCTCCTGGCGGCCGTGCGGCTGTCGAGCAGGGCCGACCACAGACCGGGCGAGCTGTCCGGTGGTGAGGAGCAGCGCGCCGCGGTCGCGAGGGCACTGGCCGCCAGGCCTCTCGTGGTTCTCGCCGACGAGCCGTCGGGGAACCTCGACCGGGCATCGAGCGACGAACTGCACGACCTCATCTGGGGTCTGAGAGAATCGATCGGGCAGACGTTCGTAATAGTCACACACAACCCGGACCTCTTCGAGCGGGCGGACCGAGTCGTTGTTCTGAAGGAAGGACTCGCGACCGAGAGGGAGGGGGGCGCACAGAGATGAAGTGCGAGCGGTGCGGCAGGGGGACGGCCACCGTACGCTACGCCGAGGTCGTCGACGGTTCGCTCACCACCTGGCACCTCTGCGAGGAGTGCGCGAGCGAGCGGGGAGTCACCGGTTCCCTGACGTCGCTCGCGGGTCCTCTCGTCAACATACTCATGGGGCTTCTGGAGGGTGGAGGTGGGGCCGAGCCCGTAGACTCGGGGCCGACCTGTCCCAGGTGCGGACTGACCTACGAGGCGTTCAGGCGAGCAGGCCGGCTGGGCTGCGGAACCTGCTACGAGACCTTCGCGTCTCAGCTGAAGCCGCTCCTGCGGCGCATCCACGGGAGCACGGACCACACGGGCGGCGTGCCCAGCACCGATGAGGGCGGCCACTTCCGCCGCAGGGAGATATCAAAACTCAAGCGTGAGCTCACGCGGGCAGTGGCTGCTGAGGACTACGAGCGGGCCGCGGAGCTCAGAGACACCGTCAGGGCCAGGGAGCGCGAACTCGGGAGCACGGAGACGGGAGATGTGGACGTTTGAGACAATGATGAGTGAGGCGGCCGGCTGGCTCGATGCCTCCGGGCCCGAGCCTGACGTCGTCCTCTCCACGCGTGTGAGACTCGCCAGGAACCTGTCCGGCGAGACGTTCCCGTGCTGCTCGAGCGACCAGGAGGCCGAGCACGTCCGCGAGCGCATCCTTTCCGCAGTGTCGAAGTGCAACTACCTGACGAACGCGCTGGTGCTCCGGATGGAGGACGTCGACGCCGTCACGCGCCGCGTGCTCGTCGAGCGGCACCTCATCTCCGCCGCTTTCACCGAGGACGGCGCCGGCAGGGCGGCGATCGCCGGTGAGGGTGAGCTGGTCTCCGCCATGGTCAACGAGGAGGACCACCTGCGCCTGCAGTGTATCAGGTCCGGACTCGCCCCGGTCGACGCCTGGCGTCTGGTCGAGCGCATCGACTCCGAACTGGAGCGGAACTTGCATTATGCGTTCAGCAGCAACTGGGGATACTTGACAGCCTGCCCTACGAATGTGGGGACGGGAATACGTGTCTCCGTGCTGGCGCATCTCGCGGGGCTTTCGAGGACCGGGAGGATCGCCCAGGTGCTCAAGAGCATCAGCAAACTCGGGCTGTCGGTGAGAGGTTTCTACGGCGAGGGAAGCGCCGCGCAGGGGGGGTTCTTTCAGGTCTCGAATCAGACGACCCTCGGGCAATCGGAAGAGGACATCGCGAACACCGTCGAGCGGGTCGCCGGTCAGTTAGTCAACCTCGAGCACGAGGCGAGAAGCGAGCTGACGCGGACGGACGAGCACCGCCTGGAGGACGAGATCTGGCGGGCGTGGGGCATCCTCGCGAACGCGAGGATGATCACGTCGGCGGAGGTCATGGACAAGGCGTCGTCCCTGAGGCTCGGGGTGGCACTCGGGATCATCGACGCGCCGGACCTGGCCGCCCTCAACCGGCTTCTTGTGGTCACGCAGCCCGGGCATCTCGGCCGCACGCGCGGGGAGACACCGTCCGCTCGCGAACGTGACATCGCGAGGGCCGATCTGGTGCGCAGAAGCCTGGCGGGACTGAATTAGCTAAGGCTTACCCGCTCGTCAAACGGAGGCGCGAATGCAGAGACAGAGGGACTTCACACCGAGGGTTAGACGCGTCCTCTACTTCGCCAGAGAGGAAGCGACTCGGCTCCACCACGACTACCTGGGAACCGAGCACCTTCTTCTCGGTGTCGTGCGAGAGGGCGAGGGCGTCGCGGCGACGGTGCTGCGCGAGCTCGCCATCGACCTCGACACCATACGCGAGATGGTCGAAAGTTACGTCCCGCGCGGGACGTACACCTCCACTATGAAGGAGACGCAGTGGACGCCGCGCGCCAAGACCGTGCTGGAGCTGGCGCGTGAGGAGGCGAGGATCCTCCATCATCAGTACATTGGTACGGAGCATCTTCTGCTCGCTCTGATCCGGGAGGGAGAGGGTGTGGCGGCGAAGGTCCTTCGCGACATCGACGTCGACCTCAGGGGAGCGCGCGAGCAGGTGATGAAGGTCCTGGGTAGCGCCGGCGAGGCCCCGGACGAGGGGACGGCGCGCGCCGCCGAGACGCCGACGCTCGACCAGTTCGGGCGCGACCTGACCGAACTCGCCAGGAAGGACGAGCTGGATCCTGTGATCGGGCGCCAGCGCGAGATCGAGCGCGTGCTTCAGGTGCTCTCGCGCAGGAAGAAGAACAACCCCGTACTCATAGGCGAGCCCGGAGTGGGCAAGACGGCGATCGTCGAGGGCCTGGCGCAGAAGATCGTGGCCAACGAGGTGCCGGCGACGCTCAAGGACAAGAAGCTCGTCATGCTGGATCTGTCGTCGACCGTCGCCGGCACGAAGTACCGCGGCCAGTTCGAGGAGCGGCTCAAGACCCTCATCACCGAGATCCGCGAGAGCGAGAACGTCATCATCTTCATTGATGAGCTGCACACCATCGTCGGTGCGGGAGGAGCAGAGGGTGCCATCGACGCGGCCAATATGTTGAAGCCGGCTCTGGCCCGGGGCGAGCTCCAGGCCATCGGCGCGACCACGCTCGACGAGTACCGGAAGCACATTGAGAAGGACGGCGCGCTCGAGAGGCGCTTTCAGCCCATCGTCGTGGATCCACCGTCGCTGGACGAGACCGTCGAGATACTGAAAGGGCTCCGCTGCAAGTACGAGGAGCACCATTCGGCCGACATCTCGGACGCGGCGATCGTGGCGGCGGTCAAGCTGGCGGATCGTTACATCTCCGACCGGTTCCTGCCCGATAAGGCCATCGACGTCATCGACGAGGCCGGAGCACGCGCGCGGCTCGAGATCAGCACGATCCCGGTCGAGGTAAAGGAACTGGAGCAGGAGCTCGACAGCGTGTCGTGCGAGAAGAGGGCCGCGAGCGAGAACCAGGAGTTCGAGCGTGCCGCCGAGCTCAGAGACAAGGAGAGGGAGTTCCAGCAGAAACTGGAGACCGCGCGCAAGGATCTGGTCCAGTCCAAGAATCAGCGTCGGGCCAAGGTCGACACGGAAGACGTTGCCGAAGTCGTGGCCAGCATGACGGGGATCCCGGTCAAGAAGCTGGCGCAGGAGGAGACCGAGAAACTCCTGCGCATGGAGGACGAGCTTCGCAAGAGGGTCGTCGGGCAAGAGGAGGCGCTGACGACGGTGTCCAGGGCGGTTCGCCGGAACCGCGCCGGCCTGCGCGACCCGAGGCGCCCCATCGGCTCCTTCATTTTCCTCGGACCGACCGGCGTCGGGAAGACGGAGCTTGCCAGGACGCTGGCCGGGTTCATGTTCGAGGACGAGAATGCGCTCATCAGGCTCGACATGTCCGAGTACATGGAGCGCTTTGCCGTCTCGCGACTCGTGGGCGCCCCTCCGGGCTACGTGGGCTACGATGAGGGCGGCCAGCTGACCGAGAAGGTGAGAAGGCGCCCCTACAGCGTCGTGCTGTTCGATGAGATAGAGAAGGCGCACCCGGACGTGTTCAATATCCTGCTTCAGGTGCTCGAGGACGGGCAGTTGACGGACAGTTTTGGCCGGACGGTTGACTTCCGCAACACGGTTGTCATAATGACATCAAACGTAGGAGCCCGTGACCTGGCGCAGAGCAAAGGGATAGGCTTCGCTCAGGAGGAGAGCACCGAGGACAGCCACGCTCAGATGAAGGGCAAGGCCACGGAGGCTCTCAAGCGCGTGTTCAATCCCGAGTTCCTGAACAGGGTCGACGGGACCGTGGTCTTCCGCGCGCTCGGCATGGACCAGATGGGCGAGATCATCGACATCCTATTGCGCGAGCTCCAGGAGCGCGTGAAAGAAGCAGATGTCAGCCTCAAGATAAGCGCCGAGGCGAAGGAACTTCTGATAGAGAAGGGATTCGATCCGGCCTTCGGAGCACGGCCGCTCCGAAGGGCCATTCAGCGGTATCTGGAGGATCCTCTCTCCGAGCAGATCCTCACGGGCAAGTTTGGCGGCGGTTCTATAGCAGTCGAGCGCAAGGGCGACGAACTGACGTTCCGAACGGTGCGGAAGAAGGTCTCGGCGGCGAAGTGATGTCGAGCTCCCGCGGCCGGAGCGTCCCCCTGGACCCGGCCGCTGGACCGCTTCGACTCGACGCGCCGCCCGAAAGACCGGGCGAGGGAGCGCTTTCGGAATGCGCCATCGCAGATGGGTTGTCGTTCTGGCCATCCTGATCATCGCCGTGCTGCCCCTGACGTTCCTGGGACTCAAGGTCGCGTCGCGCCACCCTGCGGTCAAGCGCGCCGTGCTCGGAAGGGTGATGCCCGAGGTCGCGGGCGAGCTGACGGTAGGCGGGCTCGAAATGGGGCTCGCCTCTCTTCATTTTACCGACATCATGCTCCGGTTAGAGGATGGCGGCTACGTGCTGGTGCCTTCTGCTACAGTCACCGTCAGCGTGCCGAAACTGATCGCCGGCGGCCTGGTGCCTCAGCGCTCCCTCTCCGCCGTCATCATCAGTGACCCCAGAATCGTGATCTACTACGGACACGACGCGGTTGACGAGGAACGGGCCGGTTCTTCGTTCGATGTCTCATCGCTCGGAAGCTACCTGCCCGACTACCTGGGCATCTCCGGGGCCGCGATCTCCTTCCGCGATGCCAGGACGGATCGCAGACTGACAATCGACTCCATAGACCTGCTGCTGGAGCGGGACGGAGAGGGCCCGGTCGTCGGTAGCGCCTCTGGGAACTGCCTCGGCGGTGAGAGGAACTTCCAGGCGGAGTTCACCTGGGACAACTCCCTGGAGATGCTGGCGGTCGACGGCGCCCTGTCCGACGCGCGCCTGGACGAACGGCTCCCCGTGCCGCCCTCCGTGCCCGTCGAGTTCCGTTCGGGGTCGGTGTCGGCGGCGTTCCACGCGTCGGTATCTCCCGACACGGTGCGGGGGCTCGATCTCGGCTTCGACATCGCAGACGCTGTCGTGGTCATGACGGCCGTGAGCGAGACGCTCAGCGGGATTCAGGCAAGCGGCAGGCTCCGCGGCAGGGTAGTCACGCTCGAGAGTGCCGTAGGGATGTGGCGGTCGGCGTCCTGGTCAGCGAGCGGTGCGGCATCGGACAGGGGAATGATGGAGGACGTTCGCCTGGAGGCCAGGGACCTGCCGCTGGCTCCGGTGGCAGACCTGCTGGAGCTGACGGGGGCGCGCATCGACGGCCGCGTCGACCTCTCCGCGTCCGTGGAAGGGCCTTTCGATTCTGCGACGGCCGTGGTGACCATTTCCTCCGGGCGCGTCGGGGTCGGCGACGTCGCGCTGACCTCGTTGTCCGGCGCCGCGACACTCTCGCCGGGAAGCGTCAGGCTGGAGGGCGTCGACGCCCACGTCTTCGGGGGGGCCGTCTCCGTCTCAGGCGCTCTCGAGAGGGAGGCGCCGGACGAGCAGTGGAGGTTCGAGTTCGGTGGGAGCGCGCCAGGACTGGATGTCCGCCAGCTCATGGCGGCCACGACGGGCGACACGACCGGGCGCGGCAGGCTCTCCTTGAGTGAAGTCGTCGGAGGGGGAACGCTCGACCGCCCGAACCTGGAATCGCTCGTGACGTGGGAGAACGTGTCACTCGGATCGGCCCGCCTGGGCTCAGGCACGGGGGACTTCCTTCTGTCCGAGGGTGACCTCAGCATCTCGCTTGTTTCACTCGACGGGACCTATGCTGTCACCTGCGAGGTGGAGAACCTGTTCGACGCACCGGACGTCGGCGGCGAGATCGTGCTGTCGGGCGTGTCCGTCGACACGCTGTTTCCCGCGGTGGCCGAGGTGCTGCCCCCGATCGCGCTCACGGGAGCGGTAAGCGTCGCGGGCCCGGTCGACTCGCTCTCTGTCCGGGGCAGGGTCGAGTTCGCGTGCGAGCAGGCAGAAGCGACCGTGGGGGTCACGGGCGTCCTGACGCCAGCAGACGGGGGCGGGGGAGGTGGTCTCAAACTGGCTCTCGACTCGCCCGATGCGTCCGTCAGGGGCGTCGCCGCGCCGTTCACGGCCGATCTTGTGGTGGACGGCTCGGAGGTGTCCCTCCGCAACGTGCGTCTTGGCGACTCCGTCGAGGCAGACGTGCGCGTCGGCCTCGACGGCGATCGCGACATTAGCGCCGGGATCGTCGTGTCCGAGGCGAGTCTGCCACGTGTGCTGGCTGCTGTTCTTGGAGAGGCCCCGGGTGGCGTCGACGGCCTGGTTTTTGCGTCGGTCTCCGTTCACGGGACGGTGCGGGATCCCGTGGCTGCCGCGCAGGTCACCGTGGGTGCGGCGACCGTGGCCGGCGTCCACGGTCTCGATGCGTTCGCGGTGGGGAGATTCGAAGAGGGCGTCGTGACGCTTTCGGAGTTCACGCTTCTGGAATCGGGACGGGCCGTGGTCACGGCCCGGGGACGCGCCGAGCTAGGAGGGGCGCTCGAGATGGCCATCACGGGCGACGGTATCCCGGGACCCATGCTGGGTGGAACCCCGGGCACCAGGTTCGACGCAACGATCGGAGTCGGCGGGACGACGGAGAGCCCGGTCGTAGACGGCCGGGTGGTGTCCACTGACGGTGGGTTCCTCGGCGTTCCGTTCGACGAGTTTTCGGCTCATGTGACGACCGCTGACGGCATGGTCCGCGTCGACCCGCTCGTTCTCGAGCGGCGCGGACACTACAGAGCGGTAGTTGAGGGAGCAGTGCCGTACGGTGTGCTTAGGCGGGATGCCGACGCGCCCGACGGGACGCTGACCATCGACGTGGACGGGAATCCCCTGGCTCTCCTGGCAGAGTTCACCGATCTCGCCGAGAGCGGCCCCGGACGTGGGACTCTGAACGTTGTTCTCGTGGGCAACGGCGAATCGGTCACCCTGGCAAGCGCGCTGCTGGAGGCCCGGGCCGAGCGCGTGGTGCCTACCGGGCTGTTCGAGAGAATCGACAACGTCGAGGTGAGCGTGAGCATCATGGACGGCGCGGTCGTGGAAGGTCTGGTGACCGGGCGAATAGGGGGAAGCGCCATGAGAATCAGGAGCGTTCGGGGCAGGGTTCTCGATGGCCGGGAGCTGCCCCCGCTCGCGGCCGGCGGCGTCGACCTGGGCGTTCTGGCGGTATCCACCGATGCTCGGGGCGTCACGGCCAACGTGCCGGGACTGATGCTCCCCGATGAGTTCGGGCGCGTGGCCCTGAGTGGCAAGGACGGCGAGGCCGAGTTTCTGCTGGCGGGGCCCTCGGAGAACGCTCTTCTGTGGGGCGAGATGGAGTTCTCCGACCTGTCGTTCACGTACCCGTTCATCAAATCCGGCGGCGACGGGATCGGCGACCTCCTGTCAGATTCGGAGTGGTCGGTGCGCATGAAGGCCGGACGCAACCTCTGGTACTGGCGGCCCGACGCGAACCTCAACGTCGAGCGCGGGAGCAGCCTGGACATCCTGGGTGTTCCGTCCAGGCACACGCTGTGCGTGTCCGGACGGGTAGCGTCGACCCGTGGCACCGTGACTTACCTACACACGGAGTTCGGTGTCCGTGACGTCTCAGTCGAGTTCCCCGCCTTCTGCGAGCCGCCGCGCTTTCATATCGATGCCGAGACGAGGGTCGCGGACGGAACGGTCATCAGTCTGTCGGTGCGCACGACCGAGGGCATCCAGGCGCTGGCCGCATCCGGGGTCACGCTGGACGAGAGCGCCCTGGTCCTGAGTTCTGATTCGCCGGATGACAACACGCCGGAGAAGATCATGTCCAAGCTTCAGTACGGCGTGAACTACGACCTCCTGGAAGCCGAGGAACAGGCGACGATGGAACATAGGAGGGCCGTAGAGCTCGTAGGCACGCAGCTCGCGCTCAGAGTCGCCAGACCCCTGCTGGCGCCCATAGAATCGAGAATACGGCGCAATCTTCACCTGGATCTTGTACGCATCGACATCGATTTCGTGGAGCACTTCCTGTTGCAGCTCGACATGTGGAACGCCTCAGAGGGAATGGTCCAGTACGTGCCGACCACCTTGAACACCCGCATGACGCTGGGCAAATACATCTCGAGGGACTGGATGGTCTCGTACCTCGGGGTGGTCGAACCTTACGAGGAGGACATCGGTCAGACCGCAATGGGCCTCCGTTCTGAATTCGGTATTGAATACGAGGTATCCCGCAACACGTCACTCTCTCTGAGGGTCGTCTACGACCCGACTCTTGCCGGATGGGACAGACGGGTCTCCATCGAGAACCGGTACGAGTTCTGACTCGCTGAGCAGCTGTAACTAACGCTGTCCTCGCACGTTCAGCCCCCGACGTTTTCGTTTACAAGGCGTGGGTGCTGTGCTAATATGCCCGTTCGAGCGGGAACATGGAGGAGTGTACTGATGCGCGTTGTAGGATCGATTCTTCCTGTTGCTCTGGTTCTTGCGGCCGTTGTCTGCATGTCGGTGGCCGCCACGGCCGACGTCGTAAGTGGCGTGGAGGCCCAGGGCAACAAACACGTGAGCCGCGACAGGATCCTGCTGGGATTCGGGATCAGAACAGGCGACGAACTCAAGCCCGAGAGCGTCCGCGAGGGCATCCGCAGACTCTACGAAATGGGGCATTTCTCCGACGTCAGCGTGGAGGCGGAGCCGACGGGTGAGGGCAGCGTCAGGCTCATAGTGATCGTCGAGGAGCGGCCGAAGGTAGCATCCATCACCTACCCGGGCCGCGACAGGGTGTCCGAGTCTGACATCGACTCGGTGCTCAGAATGGAAGAGGGAGCACCTTACGAGGCCAGTCGGCTCGAGGACACCCGCGTCGCCGTTCTGGAGCTCTACGAGCGTAAGGGGTTTCCCTACGCGAAAATCACGACGAACATCAAGGAAGCCCCCGGCAACAGGGTCGACGTCGAATTCGAGATCGAAGAAGAGCTGCGGGTCGTGGTGAAGGACATCCGCTTCGAGGGGAACGAGCTGCTCGATGCCTCCCTTCTCCAGGATGTGATGGAGACCAGGGAGGATCGCTGGTGGCGGACCGATGCCTTTTTCGACCGCGGGGTACTCGATGACGACCTGACTCGGATCACGGAACGCTATCGTGAGGCAGGGTTCATTGACGCCGTGACGGAAGGGTACGAGACGGAGTATGACGAGAGCGGCGAGAAGGTCATTCTGACGATCACCGTGGACGAGGGCGGGCTCTACACGATCGCCGGGATAGAGTGGACGGGCGCCTCGGGGTTCGCGATCGAGGCCCTGGAGAACCTGACCACTATCGCCGTCGGAGACGTGTACGAGCCGCCCGCGGCCGACGCGACGATACGTTCCGCCTACGACTGGTACGGTGAGCGCGGGTACATTCATGCCCGCATCTTCAAGGAAGAGGATATAGAGGACGGCAATCAGCTCAGGCTCGAGTTCCACGTCGAGGAAGCCAATCCGGCACACATCGGACAGATCCACATCGTCGGGAACGAGAGAACCAAGGAGAAGGTGATCCGCCGCGAACTCGTGGTGCATCCCGGTGACCTGTATCAGACGTCTGAGATCATCGCGAGCCAGCGGAAGATAGCCAACCTGGGCTTCTTCAACGGCCCGATGGTCGAGTTCACCGACAGCTCGAACCCGGACGACATCGACCTCGTCTTCGCGGTCGAGGAGCGACAGACCGGTCGCGCCGGAGTCGGCATCTCGCATACCAGCGAGAGGGGCATCACCGGCTTCATCGAGTTGACGCAAGGCAACCTCTTTGGCAACGGCCAGTACCTGGACGTCAAGTGGGAGGTCGGCAGGGAGAACAGCGAGGTTGTGCTGGGCTTCACCGAGCCGTGGTTCATGAACCGCAGGCTCTCCGTCGGCTTCGACGTGTTCGACACGAACGACAAGCGGACTTACTCGGCTCTGCCGATGAGCTTCTACGAAGAGCGGTGGAGACGTCCGTGTCGGGCTGCCCTTCATGGGTTCGCGCCACACGATGATCTACACGAAGTACACACTGGAGCAGTTCAAGCTGCAGGAGACCGCCGTGGTCGACTCCGTCTGGACGGACCCCGACCCCGACAGCGACGCGACAGAGGTGACAACGTTGACCTTCGAGCCCAAGGACGGGAATCGGGGATGGGAGTGGAGAAGCGGGCTGACGACCACGCTTGTACGGCGAACGACCGACAGGCGGTTCCACCCGCGGCTGGGCAGCTACGCGCGCTTCTCCGTGGACCTCTTCGGTTGGGCCTTGGGCGGTGACGTGGAGTACCAGCGCTACATCCTCGACGTCAGGAAGTACGTGCCGGGGTTCTGGACGACGACGCTCATGCTTCGTGGGCGGGGAGGTCTGGTCACCGGGTACGGAGACCCCCGCACGGTCCCGGACGACACGCGATTCGAACTCGGCGGCGTTGGCCTGAACGGGATTCGAGGCTATGACAACAGGTCGATCCTCCCGGTGGGGAAGGACCTCTACGGCGGGCGCACGATGCTGCTCGGGACGGCGGAGCTCAAGTTCCCGATAACGGGTGAGCGGAGCCAGCTGCCGTTGCACGGGCTCTTCTTCGTCGACGGGGGCAACACGTGGGATTCGGGTGATGACACCCACCCGACTGATCTGTACTGGGGGGCCGGCGCGGGAATCCGTGTAGAGGTCCCCGTGCTTGGCAACCTGGGAGTGGATTTCGGCTATGGATTCGACGACGTGCGGGGGAAGGACTGGATAGTCCACTACCAGTTCGGCCTCGACTTCTAACGCTCGTCCCGGACATTCCCTGAAGTTACGGGGCTCATCTGGAGGTTCTCATGAGACGCTACCTGCTTACACTGGCCGTTACCCTGGCGCTCGTCATATCTGCCTCTGTGGGCGCCAGGTGCGCGGATGAAGTGCGGTACATCAACTCCGACCAGCTGAGGCGCGAGTACGTCGGCGCCAGAGACCTGGACGCGCAGCTGGAGGCCAGCGTCGCTGACTGGCGAACCGAGGCCCGCGAGAAGGAGGGGGAGATAGAGGGGCTCATTCTCGAGCTTCAGAACCAGAAGCTCCTGCTGTCCGAAGAGGCGGCCAGTGAGAAGGAGACGGCGATCCGGCAGATGCAGCTTGAGTTCGAGGAGTTTCTGAACAGCGTGTGGGGCACCGGCGGCCTGGCGGCACAGCGCGAGGCCGAGCTCTGGCAGCCGATCTTTGACAGGATCAACGGGATACTCGAGGAGATTGGCGCCGACGGTGATTACGCGATGATCTTCGACGCGGCCCGCATGGGCATCGTCTACGCGGCCCCGTCGACCGATCTCACTCAGGAGGTGCTCGACAGGCTCAATGGGACGGAAGAATAGCACGGGTTTCTTGCTCTTCCGTCAGGGCCCGGAGCGGGAATGAGCGTAACCCTCGCAGAGGTGGCGAAGCTCGTCGGGGGTGAGGTCGTCGGCGACGACTCCACCGAACTGTCCGGCGTCGCCGGAATCAAGGAAGCACGTAAGGGTGAGCTGACCTTCGTCTCCAATCCCAGGTACGAGAGGTGTGTGGCGGACACGTCGGCATCGGCGGTCGTGGTGTCCCGGGACTACGCCGCTTCCGCGCGCCCCGACGGCACATCGCTCATCGTCGTGGACGACCCGTATGACGCCTTCGCGAGGGCCATGGCCCTCTTCGCCCCGGAAGGGGACATCGTGAGCGACGGTGTTCACCCCTCCGCGGTCGTCGCCGAGTCTGCGACGCTGGGTGAGGGGATCTCCATCGGCGCCAATGTGGTCGTGATGGACGACGCGACGATCGGGAACGGGACGACGATCCACGCGGGGTCGTTCATCGGCAGGTCGGCCGCTGTGGGGCGAGAGACGACGATCTACCCCAACGTCACGATACGCAACGGGTGTGTCCTGGGGGACCGCGTCATCATCCACCCCGGGACCGTCATCGGCAGCGACGGCTTTGGGTTCGCTCTCTCTGGCTGCTCGCACACGAAGGTCCCTCAGATCGGGAACGTCGTCATTGAGGACGACGTTGAGATCGGGGCCAACGTCTGCGTTGATAGAGCGACTCTCGGTTCGACGCGCGTCTGCCGCGGCAGCAAGATAGACAACCTGGTCCAGGTGGCGCACAACGTGGTGATCGGGGACGGCTCGATAGTCGTTGCTCAGGTGGGCATCTCGGGAAGCACCCGGCTCGGCAGGGGCGTCGTCCTTGCCGGTCAGGCCGGGATTGGCGGGCACATAGAGATAGGGGACGGTGCGATGGTGGCCGCGCAGGCCGGCGTGACCAAGTCGGTTCCGCCGGGCGAGCGTGTATCGGGGTACCCTGCGCGAAAGCACTCAGCGGCGAAGCGGCAGTACGCCTTGATCGAGTACCTCCCGAAGCTGGTCCGCACGGTCAAGGAACTGGAATCCCGCACCAGCAAGCTGGAGGACGTCGTGGAGAGCGGAGGCGCCGCGGGCGCGGTGGGTGGCGGCGGGGCCGGGGATGGCGTGGAGCGCTCGGACGAGGAGGTCTGATGCTCAGGACGCGGCAGAGAACACTCAAGGGCGGCTGTTCGTACAAGGGCGTCGGCATCCACACCGGTCAGCAGGTGACGGTCTCGTTCAAACCGGCCCCGCCCGATCACGGCATCGTATTCGTGAGAGTCGATCTGCCGGATGCTCCGAAGGTGCCGGCTTCGATCGATCACGTCGCTCTGAGCGACGATAACACCAGGCGCACGACGCTCTCCCACAAAGGCGTGGAGATTCACACCGTCGAGCACGTGCTCGCGGTGCTCGCGGGTCTGGGCATCGACAACGTCGTCGTGGAGTTGGACGCCGACGAGCCCGCGGAGCCCACGGACGGCAGCTGCGATTCGTTCGTCGACATCCTGACGGACGCTGGGATCGTGGAGCAGGACGCAGAACTGCAGCACCTGGAGATCATCGAGCCGGTGACGTTCGATGACGGCAACGTTCATATCGCCGCCAGCCCCCATGACGGCTTCAGGCTCTCGTTCACGATCGACTACGAGAATCCCACCATCGGGACGCAGTACGCCAGTTTCGAACTGACCGAGAAGACGTTCCTCGAGGACATCGCTCCCGCCAGGACGTTCGCGCTCCAGAGCGACGTTGAGGATCTCCAGAGGAGGGGTCTCATCAAGGGCGGCAGCCTCGAGAACGCCATCGTCGTCGGCCCGGACGGCATCGTCAACCAGAGCGATCTCAGGTTTCCGGACGAGTTCGTCCGCCACAAGATCCTTGATCTTCTGGGTGACCTCGCGCTTCTGGGAATGCCCGTGCGCGGTCACGTCTACGCTTCGAAGTCGGGCCATTCCACGAACGTCAAGTTCGTCGACCGCCTGCGAAACGCGATTCAGGAAGGCAAGGTCAGATACAGCGGCACGACCAGCTGGGACATCGACGCCATCGAGAAGATACTCCCGCACCGCTTCCCGTTCCTGCTGGTCGACAGGATACTCGAACTGGACGACAGGCGCGTCGTCGGCGTGAAGAACTTCACCATGAACGAGTGGTTTTTCACGGGGCACTTCCCCGGCCATCCGATCGTCCCCGCCGTGCTTCTGGTGGAGGCGATGGCGCAGGTCGGCGGCTTCCTGCTCATGTCCAGGGTGGAAGAACGCGAGAAGAAGCTGGTCTACTTCATGGGCATAGACAACGCGAGGTTCAGACGGCCGGTGCGCCCCGGCGATTCCGTGCGCTTCGAGCTTGAGCTCCGCAGGCTGCGCGGCGGAACGTGCAAGATGCATGCGTCCGCGTACGTCAGAGGCGAGCTTGTGGCCAACGGCGACCTGTGGTCGCAGGTCGTAGAAAGAGAGCGCTAGAGCTTCATGACAGCCATAGACGAGAGAGCCGTAGTACACGAGCGCACGCGGATCGGTGAGGACGTTCGGATAGGTCCCTTCGCCATCATCGGGCCCGATGTGACGATAGGTCGCGGGACCGTCGTGGCCGGGATGGCGCTGGTGGAGAAGAACACGACCATCGGCGAAGACTGCGTGCTGGGTCACTCGGCCGTCGTGGGTACTGACCCGCAGGACCTGAAGTATCACGGCGAGACGACGCACCTCGTCATAGGCGACCGCACGACGATTCGCGAGTTCGCGACGGTCAATCGCGCGACGGCCGGAGAGGACGACGACGCGACACGCGTCGGCAGCGACACGCTGATAATGGCGTACGCGCACGTGGCTCACAATTGCGTCATCGGGGACCACGTGGTCATCACCAACGCGGTCAATCTGGCCGGCCACGTGGTCGTGGAGGACTACGCGATCATCGGTGGCATGACCGCCGTGCAGCAGTTCGTCCAGATCGGCGCTCACAGCTACGTCGGCGGCGCGTGCCGCGTGACCAAGGACGTGCTTCCATATCTCAAGATCGGGGGTGTACCGACTCGCCCGATCGAGATGAACACCGTCGGTCTTCTGCGGCGCGGCTATTCGGAGGAGTCGTTGAACCACCTCCGCAAGGCGTACAGGTTCCTCTACCTGTCCGACCTGAACACGACGCAGGCAGTCGAGCGTATCAGGGCCGAGCTCCCCATGAATGACGAGATCTCGCGACTCGTCGAGTTCATCGGGACCTCGACGCGAGGTATCATCAAGTAGCTTCTCTCCGTGGGCTCGGCGCTTGGCGGGACGCGGCCGTGAGTTCGGGCGCCTTGGGTGTCCGGAACGTGCGCGGGAACGGGTTGAGCCCCTTGCGGGACGGCAAGAAAGAACGGCGCACCTCAAGCGGGGGGGACCCTGCTTTTTCGTGGGAAGGCGCGGTGCTGGCGGACGCCCGGGCGGGCGCACGCGCGGCGTCGCGGGACGGGAGAGACAGATGCTCAGAGTCGGGGTAGTGGGGGTCGGACATCTCGGGAGGCTGCACGCCCGAGTCTACTCGGAGATAGGGTCGTGTGAGCTCGCTGGCGTGTACGACACCGACGGGAGCCGCGCCGCTCTTGTAGCCGGCGAGTTCGGGACCCAGCCCGCGGCCGATCTTGAGGGTCTGCTCGACCGTGTCGACGCCGTCAGTTTGGCGACACCGACCGTTTCGCACCACGGCGTCGCGCGCGACTGTCTCGAACGTGGTGTTCACGTGCTGGTCGAGAAACCCATCGCCGGGACCGTGGACGAGGCCCGCGAAATGGTCGAGCTGGGGCGCGAGAAGGGGCTCGTGGTGCAGGTGGGGCACATAGAGCGCTTCAATCCCGCCGTCAGGGCCGCGCTCGGAGTGCTCGACGCACCCAAGTTCATAGAGGTTCACCGGCTGGGCGTCTTTGTCCCGAGGGGAACGGACGTCGCGGTCATTCTCGATCTCATGATCCACGACATCGATCTGATACTGTCCATCGTCAACGCCGACGTCACGGCGATCGAGGCGGTTGGCGTTCCTGTTCTGTCCTCGTCGATAGACATTGCCAATGCGAGGCTATCCTTCAGCGACGGGTGCGTTGCCAACATCACGGCGAGCCGTGTGTCCAGGGAGAAGGTCCGTAAGATCCGCTTCTTCCAGCACGACGCCTACATCTCCGTCGACACCCTCGAGCCCAGGGCTCAGGTATTCCGGCGGAAGGCGGTTCCGGAAGAGACGCTGCGCCGCATCGCCAGCGGAGAGATGGACGGCGGGATCGAGTCGGTCGTCGACTACGAGGAGCTTCCGCTCGACAGGTCCGAGCCGCTCAAGCTCGAGCTGGAGTCGTTTGTGACCGCGGTCACCGGAAGGAGCGAGCCTGTCGTTCGCGGGGAAGATGGTCTTCGGGCACTCGAAGTCGCGATGGAGATCCTCCGGCAGATCGGCTAGCCGGGTCGAGCCTTCGCAACGGCCAGCCTGGCGCCTCCTCCGAGGGGCCACGACGTCTCCGGCGCGAAGGGAAGTATCGGAGGCTGCCATGACCAGTGGACGAAACGCGGTGCTCGTGGTCGCGGGTGAGACCTCCGGCGACCTGCACGCGTCCAAGGTCGTCGCGCGGCTGCACGAGCTCGACCCCGCGCTCGATGTATTCGGTGTGGGCGGTGACCGGATGCGCGAGGCCGGCTGTGAACTCGTTTACCACTGCGACGACTTCGCGGTGGTAGGTTTTGTGGAAGTACTGCGACACATCCCACACCTGAGAAGCGCCATGGATCGCCTCGTTGCTCTCGCGTCCGAGAGGGAAGCGCGCGTGGCCATTCTCGTTGACTATCCCGGTTTCAATCTCATACTGGCACGTCGGCTTCGGCAGATCGGAGTGCGCGTCCTCTACTACGTCAGCCCGCAGGTCTGGGCGTGGGGCGAGAGGAGGGTGAAGAAGATAGCGGCCCGCGTAGATCGCATGGCCGTCATCTTCGCGTTCGAGGTCGAGTTCTACCGGAAGCGAGGCGTCGACGTCGACTTCGTCGGGCACCCGCTTCTCGAGGAGCCGGCCCTCGCCGACCCGCCTGGCGCCGCTTCTCCCGCGGGAGTGGTCCTCGGGCTTCTTCCCGGCAGTCGCAAGCATGAGATCGAGCGGCTCCTGCCCCCGATGCTGGGTGCTGTCGAACTTCTGAAGGATGAGATCGACGGTCTCACCGTTCAGCTCGGGCGCGCACACGGGATCAGCGAGGAGTTCCTGGTCGAGAACGGCGACCCCGCGCGTTTGGGTGTGGAGGTGCTGCCACCGGACGCGGTGCACGAGGTCATGCGCGGATCGACCGCTCTCCTGATATCGTCCGGGACCGCGACGCTGGAGGCGTCAGAATCCAGCACATAGGGCTCGTCAATGTGGTGGCGGGCAGGAAGGTCGTTTCGGAGCTGGTGCAGGGAGACGCGACCGCGGCATCGATGGCGAGGGAAGTCGCTCCGTTCCTGACGGACCCGGCCCTTCGAGAGAGTAAGTCCCACGACCTGCTCGATGTCCGGCGCAGGCTCGGCGATCCCGGGGCGAGCGGCAGGGTCGCGCGAATGGCCCTCGACATGATCGGTGGTGTGGAATGAGCGCGGGGCGGACGAAGTTGTCCGTGGGGGACAGGATCCTCGTGGGATTCGTGGGGTGCATAGGGCCTGCTCTGGTGCGTCTGCTGGGCTCGACCTGGCGTTCGACCGAGATCCACGTCGAGCGCGTGGAGCGCGTCCACGAGTCGGGGCGGCCGGCGGTGTTCGCGTTCTGGCACGGTGTACTGCTTCCTCTCGAGTACATCTGCAGGGGAAGGGGCATTCAGGTGCTCTCGTCGTGGCACCGGGACGGCGAGATGAGCGCGCGGCTGATGGCCGCCTTGGGCTACGGCGTCGTGCGCGGCTCGCCGACCAGGGGCTCCGCCAGAGGGCTTCTGCGGATGCTCGCGAGAGCTGTCGATGGGCTCGACCTCGCGATCACGCCCGACGGCCCCACGGGCCCGGCCGGGCGCGTGAAACGTGGCATATTCTACCTGGCAGAGAAGTCGGGTGGTAAGCTGGTCCCTGTTGGAGTGGGCGCGGCCCGCGCGAAGCGGCTGTCGAGCTGGGACAGGTTTCTGGTCCCGCTGCCTTTCTCCCGCGTTGCTGTCGTCTACGGTGAACCGCTCGAGTGGGACGAGTCCGTTCCGTTCGAGGAGAAGGCGGCCCTGCTCGAGGCGGCGCTCGGTCGTGTGAACAGAGAAGCCTCGGAGGCCGTCGCGCGATAGGGCGCTTTCTGGCCTGCGACTCACGAACCTGAGCACGTGCCGGAGGAAGGGCATTGTCGTACGCTTCCTACAGAGTAATGACGCGAATGCTCTGGCCCATCGCCGTCTCGGTGGCGGCGCTCGCGAGGGTCACGGGTAGTCAGGAGTGGGGCGAGCGGGTCGGTCGGACACCCCGCACGGCCGCGGGCGCGGTGTGGTTGCACGCGGCCTCCGTCGGAGAGGTGGCGGCAGTGACGCCGCTCGCGCGTGCGCTCGCGATTCATGGCCCCGGCGTCTTCCTCACCGTCGTTACGCCTACGGGGCGTGCGGTGGCCGCGCGCTCCCTCGCCGATCTCACGGTCTCATTCGCGCCGCTCGATTTCGTCACCGCGGTGCGGCGCACACTGCGTTCGACGGGCCCCTGCGCTCTCCTTCTCACCGAGACCGAGCTCTGGCCGAACACCATCTACGAAAGTGCCGCGGCGGGTCTGACCGTCGGTATGGTCAACGGCCGGCTGTCCGAGAAGAGCCTGAGGCGGTACACGATGATCGGATCTCCACTCAAGGGCGTCGTGTCTCGCCTCTCCTTTGCCGCGTGCCGATCCGAAGCGGACGCCTCGCACTTCCGAGAACTGGGGCTCGCACGGTCGCATGTGACGGTGGTCGGCGACATGAAGTTCGACAAGCTCGCGGCCCCGCTGAATGACGGTGAGCGGGCCGGACTCCGGTCCTCCCTCGGTATCCCTGGTGACGCCCCCGTTGTCGTGTTCGGCAGTGTGAGACCGAAGGAAGAGAGCGAGGTGGCCGCGGCGGCGGCGGCGGTCGTGGACGGGTTCCCCGGCTCGCACGTTGTCGTTGCGCCACGCCACCTCGAGCGTGTCGAGCACGTTGTCAGGGCGCTTGCCGCTCGTGGCGTGGAGTCGACCCTGCGCTCGGCGCGCGACGGCGCCGGGGCCGGCCGGGCGACCGTCGTCGATACGACCGGCGAGCTGGCCCGCCTCTATGCGGTGGGCTCGGTGGCCTTTGTGGGTGGCACGCTCGCGCCCTACGGTGGTCATGACCCGCTGGAGCCGGCCGCGCAGGGAGTGCCCGTGGTCGTAGGCAGGCATACCGAGACCTGCCGCGATTCGGCGCTTTGCCTCCTGTCCGCCGGGGCGGCCGTCGAGGTCGCCCACGACGGCGAACTTGCGGGCGAACTCATCCGTCTTCTTTCTGACGTGAACGCGCGCTGCGAAGCGGGGGCGAGCGCGCTTAAGGCCGTCGCCGCGGGGCGCGGCGCGACCGCGCGGACTGTCGGATTCCTGGAATCGATCGGGGTGCTTGATGGCGCGTCGGGATGATCCCAACTGGAAGGCAAGCGATGAGCCCGCGGCCCTGACCGGGGCAGCACGGCTCGCCGACTGGTGGCGGGAACTCGCGATGGGTCGGGAAGAGCCCGAGGGGCTGAACCTGGCCGTCGCCGGGGTGCTCGTTCTCCTGTCGGTACCGTACGGGATCGGCGCCGCCTTGTCGCTGTGGTTCAGGGTGCTCAGACCCACCCGCTTCGACGTCCCCGTCGTCTCCGTGGGGAACATCGTGGCCGGCGGTGCTGGAAAGACGCCCCTGACCGTCTACCTTGCCAGGCTCCTGGGGGGGGAAGGCCGTAAGGTCGCCATCGTGAGCCGCGGATACGGCCGCCGCTCCAGAGGTGCCGTCGTGGTTTCCCGGGGCGATGGTCCACTGGTCAAGTGGCGCGACGCCGGCGACGAGCCCTACATGATGGCGCTTCTGACGGAAGGCGTGTCGATCGTCGTGTCCGAGCGACGTCATATGGGCGTTCGACTTGCTGTGGAAGAGCTGGGAGCAGATGTTATACTACTGGACGACGCTTTCCAGCATGTGCAGCTGGCGAGGGACCTGGACATCGTGGCGGTGGACGCCACCGCTCCGGTCGGGAACGGACACCTTCTTCCGGGTGGTCCTCTCCGCGAGCACCCCTCGGGCGTTGGCCGCGCCGATGTCCTGGTGGCGACGAGGTGCGATCACGCGGGCGGCGCCGAACGGGTCGTTGGGGCGCTGGGCCCGCTGGCTCCATCCGCACCGGTGGTCGAGACTCGGATGAAGCCGGTCGAGTTCTGGGATGTCGGCACGGGCGACACTGTCAAGGCGGCCGATCTCAGGGAACACGGCTGTCTGGCGCTGTCGAGCATCGCGGACCCGTCGGACTTCGAGCGCACGCTCGCGAAGCTCAGGATGAACGTCCTGGGGCGTCTGGCGTTGCCGGACCACCACGACTACTCGGGGGACGATGTCGACGTCGTCGTCGAGGCCGCGCGCGAGGTCGGCGCGGACACGATACTGACCACCGAAAAGGACGCCGTGAGGCTGAGGCCCTGGCTGTCCCGCGTTCCCCTCGTGGCGCTCGGCATCGAGCTCGAGGTCACCCGCGGTAAGGAACTCCTGGTGGAGGCTCTCAACGGAGTCCTCTCGAGACGGAGGAAGCAATGAGGTTTGAGGAGTACGCGAGGATGTCCGAGCCGGAGCTCCTCGCACGTTGCGAGGAACTCAAGCGCACACGGAACGCCGTCATCCTCGGACACAACTACCAGGTGGACGCGGTCCAGAGGGTGTCGGATTCCGTCGGTGACTCACTCGTTCTCGCGCAGCTCGGGGCGGACAGCGACGCTGAGCTCATCGTTCTTTGCGGGGTGCTCTTCATGGCCGAGAGCGCGAAGATACTCGATCCATCGAAGAAAGTCGTTCTGCCGTCTCTGTCCGCCGGTTGTCCGATGGCCGACATGATAACGGCTGAAGAACTCAGCGGCTTCAAGGCGGAACATCCCGGGGCCCCGGTGGTCTGCTACGTGAACACGTCGGCCGACGTGAAGGCCGAGAGCGATGTCTGCTGCACGTCGTCGAACGCCGTGCGAGTCGTCGAATCGCTGGACGCGGACGAGATCCTCTTCGTTCCCGACAGAAATCTCGCTGCGTACGTGGCTTCCCAGACCGACAAGACGATAATCCCGTGGGACGGCTACTGCTACGTGCACGACATGTTCGTCCCCGAGGACGTGATCGTCGCGACCGCCGCGCACCCGGATTCCCCGATCGTGGTGCACCCGGAGTGCCCGCCGGACGTTATCTCGATGGCCGATTTCGTTGCGTCGACAGAGGGCATGGTGAAGCTCGCGGCCGAGCACGACAGCCTGATAGTGGGCACCGAGATAGGACTCATCGACAGACTGAAGCGTGACCACCCGGGGAAGCGGTTCTACCCGCTCTCGGCGTTCGCCGTGTGTCGGAACATGAAGATGATCGACCTGCCGCGTGTCGTCTGGGCCCTGGACAACGAGGAACACGAGATAGTCGTGCCGGACGACGTCCGCATCCGGGCCCAGAGTGCCTTGGCGCGGATGCTGGAGTGCTGACCGCCCGCCAGCGGGTGGTGGACAACGAGGTTCCCCTGCGCGGCCGGTGGACAACGAGGGCCCCGGCGCTGACCGTGGACAACGAGGCCCCCTGGCGCGCGTGCCACGTGCCGGGCGTGGCGAGAGGCGTCTCAAGAGGAGGAACGCTTGCCGGCCGAACGGGCACATGACTCTGCCGATTTCATCGTCGTCGGAAGCGGGATCGCCGGTCTGACGTTCGCGCTCTCGGTGGCGAAGCGGGGCCGTGTCATCGTCGTTACCAAGAAGGACGACGCGGAATCGGCGACGAACATGGCGCAGGGCGGGATAGCCGCCGTCGTCGAGGGGACCGACTCATTCGAACAGCACATCCGTGACACGCTTGCCGGGGGCGTCGGTCTCTGTCGGCGCGAGGCAGTAGAGATCGCTGTCCGCAGCGGTCCCGAAGCCGTGGGCCGGCTGATGTCGTGGGGCGCGCGGTTTTCGACCGAGGTCGCCGACGACGGCTCCCAGCACTTCTCGCTTGGGCGAGAGGGCGGCCACTCGAAGCGGCGCATCATCCACGCCGCCGACATGACAGGTAAGGAGATCGAGACGGCGCTCCTTTCGGCGGTCGGTTCGTCCCCGAACATCGAGGTGTGGGAGGACCACGTCGCGATCGACGTCGTCGTCGGCGAGTCGGTGGAAGGACGGAGGTGCGTCGGCGTTCACGTGCTGGACGTCGAGGGGGGCGTGGTGAGAACTGTCCTCGCTCCAGTTACGGCGCTTGCGACAGGAGGGTGCGGGAAGGTCTACCTCTACACGACGAATCCGGACATCGCGAGCGGTGATGGCATCGCCATTGCGTATCGCGCTGGTGTGCCCGTTCGCAACATGGAGTTCATCCAGTTCCATCCCACCTGTCTGTATCACCACGACGTCAAGTCGTTTCTCATCTCGGAGGCCGTGCGTGGCGAGGGCGCCGTGCTTCGAACCTTGAGCGGTGAGAGGATCATGGAGGGCAAGCATCCCAGGGAGGACCTGGCGCCCAGGGACATCGTCGCCCGCGCCATCGACCGCGCGATGAAGGAGACGGGCGACAAGCACGTCCATCTCGATCTGACCCATCTCGACGCGGACCAGGTGAGGTCGCGTTTCCCGAACATAAACGGACATCTACTGAAACTCGAGATCGACATGACGAAGGAGCCGGTGCCCGTCGTTCCCGCCGCGCACTACGTGTGCGGCGGGGTCGCCGTCGACCTCGAGGGCAGAACAGAACTGCCGGGGCTGTACGCGATCGGCGAGGTCGCTCACACCGGCATGCACGGTGCGAACAGACTGGCCTCGAACTCCCTTCTGGAAGCGGTCGTGTTCAGCGAGCGAGCGGCCAGGTCGGCCGTGGACGTGTTCGACAACGGTGTGGCCGTGTCTCCGGGAGCAGCCGGGACGGAGTGGTCGGGGCGTGAGGCCGGTGCCGTTCCGGAGGGCGTGCTCATCGATCACAGTTGGGACATCGTCCGTCGTATTATGTGGGATTACGTCGGGATCGTCAGAACCGAGAGGAGGTTGGAGTTCGCCGCCGTTCGGATGTCCGCCATCAGGGCGGAGATCGCCGACTACTTCGCGCGTTATCCCGTCAGCCGCGACCTTCTCGAGCTCAGGAACATCTCGCTCGTCGGGGAACTGATAATCGAGAGCGCGCGGCTGCGAAGGGAATCGAGGGGACTTCACTGGATGGAGGACTTCCCGGAAAGAGACGACGAGCACTTCCTCAGGGATACCGTCCTGGATGGGAGCTCACAGTCATGAAGAGAGTACATTTCAGTGTTCCGGCGGCTCTGTTGGCGCTTCTTCTCTGCGCCGCCGGATGCGGCGCCGAAGGAGGCGATGGAAACGTGAATGCGGAGAAGCAGGATCCGACGGGTGAGGTGCGCCGGCCGGTCGTGGCGGGGGCGTTCTACCCCGGCGACCCCCAAGTGCTGTCTGACGATGTCGACGGCTTCCTCGATGCCGCGGGCGCGCGGGAACTCGACGGGGAGATCGTGGGGCTCATCTCGCCGCACGCGGGGTACATGTACTCGGGGGCGGTGGCCGGACGCGCCTACGCGTGTGTCAGGGGAATGTCGTTCGACACGGTGATCGTGATTGCTCCCTCACACAGGTTCCCCTTCAGAGGCGCTTCGATCTTCGGCGGCGGCGGGTACGAGACACCGCTCGGTGTCGTCCCCGTCGACCGCGAGCTGGTCGACGCGATCAGTGAGCCCTCGAGGGGCTTCGGCTTCGAGCCACGGGCTCACGCGAGCGAACACTCGCTCGAGGTGCAGGTGCCCTTCCTCCAGCGCGCCCTCGGTGAGTTCTCCATAGTCGCGATCGTGATGGGGGAGCAGAGCGAGACGGTGGTGCGCCTCCTCGCCGCCCGGATCGCCGACGCGGTCAGGGACGGCGCGGGCAAGCGCGTACTTCTGGTCGCAAGCACCGACCTGTCCCACTATCACAGCCACGATGAGGCCGTCGAACTGGATTCGCACGTGATTCGGGCGGTGGAGGACTTCGACCCCGAGGAGCTTCTCGCGTCGCTCGCGCGCGGCGAGTGCGAAGCCTGCGGGGGAGGACCGACGGCGGTCGTGATGATGGCTGCACGGGAGCTCGGAGCGCGCACATCGACGGTCGTCGGTTACGCGACGTCCGGCGATGTCACCGGGGACAAGTCGCAGGTGGTGGGCTACATGGCGGCGGTGCTTCACGGTGCGCCCGCGTCCGAGAGGCCGGAGGACGAAGAGAAGCGGGAGCCCGTGGCCTCGACGGACGGAACGCCCGCGCCCTACACGGGCCTGACCCACGAGGAGCGCGGCGCACTGCTGTCGCTGGCGCGCCGTTCGATAGAGGCGGCGCTCGCCGGGCGCGCTGCGCCTGCGCCTGCGTTTTCGTCCCAGGCGTTGGCCACGGAGAGCGGCGCGTTCGTCACGCTGGAGAAGAACGGCGCTCTCCGCGGGTGCATCGGCCACGTGCGCGCGTACAAGCCGCTCGAGCAGTCGGTCTCTGAGATGGCCGTGGCTGCGGCGCTCCACGACCCGCGCTTCCCTCCGGTGACCGCTGACGAACTCGACGGTCTCACCGTGGAGATCTCTGTGATGTCGCCGCTCACGGTCGTCGAGAACGTGTCTGAGATAGAGGTCGGGACTCACGGTCTCATCATACAGGACGGAGGGCGTAGCGGTCTTCTCCTGCCGCAGGTGGCGACCGACTACGGTTGGGACCGCGAGACGTTCCTTGAGCACACCTGCATGAAGGCGGGGCTCCCGCCGGATTCCTGGAAGCAGGAGGGTGTCACCATTCTCAAGTTCACGGCTGAGGTCTTCGGAGAGGAGTAGGTTCTCCTGTCTGAGGCATAGCCGGGGTGCGGACAGGGTAGCAAGGTGAGGGAGACATGAGAGGAAGACGTGGTCCATGGGCGGCCCTGCTGGTCGCGGCCGCCGTGTTGGTCGCGGTGTCGGGGATCATCACCCTGGCGATGGGAGGGTCGGGCGCGGCGAGGGTCGGGCTCGTGCGTCCCCGTGTGGCATCCTACTGGGAGAGCCTCGACGGGAATCTGGTGAGATGCGGCCTTTGCCCGAGGCGATGCGTCGTGCCTCCGGGTGGGCGCGGCTACTGTGAGGTCCGGGAGAACAGGGACGGCGTCTACTACACGTTGACCTACGGTAATCCCTGCGCTGTTCACGTTGATCCCATTGAGAAGAAGCCTTTCTACCATTTCCTACCCACGACCGCGTCGTTCTCGATAGCGACGGCCGGCTGCAACCTGGACTGCAAGTTCTGCCAGAACTGGCACATCTCTCAGGCGCGTCCCGAGGAGCTGGCCAATTACGACCTCCCACCGGAAGAGCTCGTGGAGGCCGCCGTCAGGAGCGGCAGTCCGTCGATCGCGTATACCTATTCGGAGCCTACGATCTTCTACGAGTACATGCTGGACTGCGCGAAGCTCGCACACGCTCGCGGCCTCAGGAACGTCTATCACTCCAACGGTTTCATCGAGCCTGCGCCCCTCAGGGAACTCTGTGAGTACCTGGACGCGGCCAACGTCGATCTCAAGGGCTTCACGGAACAGTACTACAGCGACATGACCGACGGCTCGCTTGCGCCCGTACTCCGCTCGCTCAAGATACTCAAGGAGGAAGGGGTCCACCTGGAGATAACCACGCTTCTGATCGCGGGCCAGAACGACGACCCCGAGACGCTGGCGGCGATGTGCCGCTGGATCCGCGACAACCTCGGTGCGTCCGTCCCGGTCCACTTCTCCCGATTCCACCCGCAGCACAGGCTCAGGAATCTGCCCCCGACACCCCTCGAGAGGCTCGAGGTCGCCAGGAACATCGCCTTGGGCGAGGGGCTCGAGTACGTCTACATAGGAAACGTGCCCGGGCACGAGGGGAACAACACATACTGCCCCGTCTGCTCAGCGGAGCTGATCCACAGGATCGGGTATTCGGTGGAGGTGAGGGAACTCGATGCCGGCCGGTGCAGCCGCTGCGGGACGGCTATCGAGGGCGTGTGGGACTGAGAGGTGCCAGGGCACAGCGGAATACGGTCATTGACACGCGATTGCGTTTGCTCTAGGGTTATTGGCAGCGTGCGCCTCCGGACGGTGGCGCCGCCGACCTGATATCGTACCCCCGATTGCCACGTGACAGGGAGGATCCAGATGCGTTTTCTCGTCGTGATGCTCGTGCTATGCATTGCACTGGCGGCCGCGGCACGGCCAATCGAAGTGCCGAGCGAGCACACGTACCTTGACAGCATCGTTGTGAGTGGAGATCCGCCGGATACCGCGACCAGATGGGTGTATGCTACGGAGACGATCACGTCGATTCAGGACGGCGTGGCGCTCGCCATCACACTCACCTATGAACATCCCCTTGCGGGCCATGGCTACCCTGGGCATGTAGACTCTGTTCTGGTCACGCCCGGAGTCTACAACAGCGTTCACATGTTCGAGACGCCGCTGGGAATGCGGCACGCGATCGTCAATATCACGAACGACATCGTCCTGCTGGGAGCCGACGCGAGCGGTGTTGAGATCGACCACTCGGGGGCTGAGTACGGTATCCTGGTCCAGAACGTCAGTGAGAGCGCGGTCATCTCGAATCTGACGATCGTGGGCGGTCAGTCCAGGGACAAGGGGCTTACGGATGACGGCGACGGCAGGTTCCTCGCGGCGGGCATCTGCTGCGTTGATGCGGCGA
>JALGZG010000395.1 GCA_025782345.1 bacterium
ATGTCGGAGGGTGGGAAGTTCAAACACATCCAGGTATTCTGTCCGGAGTGCCAGAAGATGATCTCGCCGGGCGAGTACGCGATGTGCCCCTACTTCGAGGGCGGGGAGCTGGACATCTCTGAAGCGGAGAGGGTCTTCAAGCAGCTCTTCACGTGCCACGTGAAGTGCGGGACCAAGATCGAGTATCACTACTACAAGGACGGCGAACGCGTCACGACGACCCTCAATCCCGTCGAGAACGAGTCGATGCTCCTTGAGATCCTGAAGAAGGTGGCGAATCACTAGGAGGAGGAAGAGTTGGCAGGGAAACACGTCCTCATCGTGGATGACGATATCGAGTTCGTCAAACTCTACTCGCTGTTCCTGAAGAACTCTGGGCTAGAGGTTTCAGCGGTCTACAGCGCGGGCGAGGCGCTCGGCGCCATCGGGGAGTTCTCGCCTGACCTCGTGGTTCTCGACGTCATGATGGAGCACTTCGACTCCGGCTTCACCGCAAGCAAGTTCATCAAGGAGAAGTACCCCGACATGCCGATCATACTCATGACCGCGATCGGCGAGGAAACGGGGATGGACTTCAAACCGAAGGACGATTCGGAGCGCGAACTCATGCACGCCGATGCCTTCCTGGACAAGGAGGCCAGTCCGGAAGAACTCCTGCGGAAGATCAATGAGATCCTGAGCTGACGTCCAGCGGCCGAGCGGGACAGCCTCGCAGTGGCCGCCGTCGCGTGGAGGGAGATGAAGAAACGTGGGTGGAAAGAAGAAGGTCCTCATCATCGACGACAACATCAATTTCGTGAAGATTAACTCCGCCGTCCTGGTGTCGGGGGGCTACGAGGTGGAGGCGGCGTTCAACGCCGAAGAGGGGTTCACCAAGGTGGAGTACGGGCAGCCGGACGCCATCGTGCTCGACCTGATGATGGAACGGCACGACTCCGGATTCACGCTCGCGAAGAAGCTCAAGACGCATCCCATCTACAAGAACATCCCCATCCTCTTGCTCACGGCGGTGGGAGAAGCCACGGGGTTCAAGTTCTCCATGGAGAGCGACGGCTACTGGATGAAGACCGACGATTTCGCAGACAAGCCGATCGAGCCCGACCTGCTCCTCGAGAAGATAGCGAAGCTCATCAAGGACGCTGAGGGCGCGGACGAGCTGTCCTAGACGCCGCACGAGAAGCCACCCCGGAGACACAACGTGACACCTGAAGCAACCGAGCAGGCGGCATGGACACAGAACGAGATCGTCGAGTCGCGCGACCTCTCTGCTGACGTCAAGTTCTGGAAGCTCTACTGCCCCGAGATCGCGGCTGCCGTATCGCCCGGGCAGTTCGTCGTCCTGCGAGCGGACGACTACGCGGAGAGGATTCCCCTGACGGTCGCCGACTTCGACAGGGAGACGGGACTCATCACGGTCATTTTCCAGGCCGTCGGCGCCTCGACGAAGAAGATGGCGGGCTTCGGCGTGGGGCAACGCATGCTCGATGTCGTCGGTCCGCTCGGCGTGAAGAGCGAGGTAGAGGACTTTGGCACCGTCGTATGCGTGGGCGGGGGCATCGGCGTGGCGCCCGTCTACCCCATAGTCAAAGCCCTCAAGAGTGCTGGCAACAAGCTCATCTCGATCATCGGCGCCAGGTCAGAGAACCTCCTCATCCTCGAGGACGAGATGAAGGCCACCTCGGATGAGCTCCTCGTGACGACCGACGATGGCTCGAAAGGACTGCACGGTTTCGTCACGGACGCGCTCAAGCAGCTCTACGACAGGGGTGAGAGCATCGACCGGGTCGTAGCGATAGGTCCGGTCGTCATGATGCGGGCGGTCTCGAACGCCACCAGGGAGAGACAGATCCCAACGACCGTCAGCCTGAACTCCGTCATGATCGACGGAACGGGCATGTGCGGGTGTTGCCGCGTGCACGTGGGGGAAGAGACCAAATTCGCGTGCGTGGACGGGCCCGAGTTCGACGGTCACCTCGTGGACTTCGACGAGCTGATGAAGCGGCAGGTGATGTACCAGCGAGAGGAGTACAGGGCACTCTGGCACCACGAATGCATGCTGGCCGCCGAGGGCGCGGACGTGGAGAAGGCGGAGGCGCGCATCCCCATGCCAAAGCAGGACCACCGCGCCAGGGCCAACAACTTCGACGAGGTCGCTCTGGGATACACACGCGAGATGGCGCAGGAGGAGGCGCTTCGGTGCCTGCAGTGCAAGAAGGCGCCCTGCGTGGCCGGATGTCCCGTCGAGATAGACATCCCCGCGTTCATCAAGCTGCTCCAGGTCGGGGACTTCCTGGGGGCCGCGCGCAAGATCAAAGAGAAGAACAGCCTGCCGGGCATCTGCGGCAGGGTCTGTCCGCAGGAAGAGCAGTGCGAGATCGAGTGCGTACTCTCGAAAAAGGGCCAGCCGATCGCAATCGGCAGGCTCGAGCGTTTCGCCGCCGACTACGAACTCAAGCAGGGCGAAGTACGGGCGCCCGTCATCGCGTCGCCGACGGGCCACAGGGTGGCTGTTGTAGGCGCCGGTCCGGCCGGGCTCACGGTGGCCGGCGAGATGGCCAAGCTTGGGCACGATGTGACGATATTCGAGGCGTTGCACAAGCCCGGTGGCGTACTGGTCTACGGCATCCCCGAGTTCAGACTACCCAAGTCCATCGTGCAGGTGGAGTGCGACTACGTGATGAAGCTCGGGGTCAAGTTCAGGACCAGCTACGTCGTCGGGCAGCTGGGAACGCTCGGCTCACTCCTCGAGGACGGATACGGAGCGATCTTCGTCGCAACGGGCGCGGGCCTCCCCTACTTCCTCGGCATCCCGGGAGAGAACCTAAACGGCGTCTACTCGGCCAACGAGTTCCTCACTCGGACCAATCTGATGAAGGCTTATCTTTTCCCCGAGTACGATACGCCGATCCGAATCGGCAAGAACGTCGCGGTCGTCGGTGGCGGGAACGTCGCGATGGACTCGGCGCGGTGCGCCGTGAGGCTGGGAGCGGAAAAGGTCTACATCGTCTACCGGCGGTCCGAAACTGAGATGCCCGCCCGGAACGAGGAGATCGAGAACGCGGTCGAGGAAGGCGTGATCCTCCACACGCTCCACAACCCCACGCGTATCATCGGTGACGAGGAGGGGTGGGTCAGGCAGCTCGAGCTTCTCAAGATGGAGCTCGGCGAACCGGACGATTCCGGGAGGCGCAGGCCCGTTCCCATAGAGGGCACCGAGCACATGCTGGACGTCGACGTGGTCGTCTCCGCCATCGGACAGGGTCCGAACCCGCTTCTGACGAGCGCGACGCCGGAGCTCGAGCTGACGAAGTGGGGCAACATCGTCGCCGACGAGGAGAACGGGAAGACGAACATGAAGAGCATCTTCGCGGGCGGCGACATCGTAACCGGCGCCGCGACGGTGATCCTGGCGATGGGCGCGGGCAAGAAGGCCGCGCGAGCCATGGACGAGTATCTTCGCACGGGCGAGTGGTAGCGGCGGAGTTCTGAATCATGGTCCTTACGCTCAAGACGAGACTCGCGGCGAGCATCGCCGTCGTCGTGTTGATCATGGGTGTAGGCTCCACCATCGTCGGGACGCGCCTGTTCGGTGACAGCCTCGTTACCCAGGTCCAGCGCGGTGTCGAGCACAACCTCAACACCGCATTCCTCGTCTACAACACCCACCTCAGCGAGATCCAGACACAGGTTGAGTTCGTCGCGCGCGAGCCGGACATCGTCGGCGCGGTCTTGGACGGAAGGCGACGGAATCTGTCCACGCATCTCGCCCACCGCAGGCAGC
>JALGZG010000125.1 GCA_025782345.1 bacterium
CGGGATTTCCTCTTGCGGGCTGCAAGGTGCTGCCATATAGTCGCGCCGGACTGTAGCCGTGGCAGCAACTCCACCGGACAAGGGGAGACTCATGACCTTCGTTGACTACATCAAGCTCGGCTGGGACGCCGCCCAGCTCAAGACCGACACGATCAGGCGGCTCGCGGACGACAGCGAGGCCATCGGACCGGCCATCGGAATCCTGGCCATCGGCGGCGTCTGCGCGGGTATAGGATCCTTCAGCCCTATCGGCTTCTTCGTGTTGCCCTTCCTGCGCATCATCGGCGCGTTCCTTTTCGCAGCGATCACGCACTTCCTGGCCACGACGTTCTTCGATGGCAAGGGGAAGCTCACCAGCCTGGTCGTTCCCCTATTCTGCGCGTCACTGATCACATGGGTAGCCATCGTCCCGATTCTCGGACCCACGTTCCTCGCGGCCCTCGCGGGCCTGTGGATGCTCGTCGTGATGGTCGTGTCCGTCGAGATCGTCTACGGCATCGACCGCGCCAAGGCCATCGCCGTGGTCGCCATCCCGGTAGTGCTCTTCCTCATCATCGGGATGATGATGGTCGTGATGGGTGTGGGGCTCATGGCGGCGACAGGCGCTTTCCGCAGCTGAGAAGTGGACATGTCAGTATAATGGATGACGGGAGGCGTGCAGCGCGCGGCTCCCGTCATCTTTCATGCGCTCGGGAGTGCCGTCCCCGGCGACTCCACCGCCTTTCAACCATCCAGCGGCATGGGTTGTCGAAACGAGTGAGAGCAAGAAGACTACTGGCGGGCCAGGACACCCACGGGACTGACGACGGCGGGAGACCACCCGAGGGAGAAGGCCCTCTCTCCCCACTTGCGGGAGAGGCCACAGGCAAAGGAGGCGGGAGATGTTCGAGAGGATTGCAGCGGCAGCGGTCCTCGTCGCTCTGGTCGCGGCGTGTGTCGTTGTGCCGGCGCCGGCACTGGCAGACGAGAAGGATATCAAGGTCATCATCGAAATCGACGATGACGGAGGCGGTTGGCTCGGCATCGGCATACAGGAGCTCGACAGCAAGATCCGCGGGAAGCTCGACATCGACAGTGACATCGAGGGCATCCTCATCACAGAGATCTACGACGACTCCCCTGCCGAGGAAGCCGGTCTCGAGAAGCACGATATCATCGTCTCCGTCAACGGCGAGAAGGGCAAGGACCTGTCCGACTTCGTCGAGCTGATAAGGGCGAATGCCCCGGGCACGGACGTAGAGATCCAGGTCTATCGGGACGGGAAGATGAAGACCGTTGGCGCCACACTCGGCGAACGGGAGCACATCTTCGTCTGGAAAGGCATGGAAGGTCTCGCGGGTCTTGAGGCCCTGGCAGAACTGGAGGCTCTCAAGGCACTCGAACACATCGTGATTCCCGAGATCGATATCGGCATGTCAAGCTGGGGCAGGCGCGGCAGGCTCGGCGTCTACATCGAGAATGTCAGCGGAGACCTGGCCGAGTACTTCGAGATCCCGGGCGGAGAGGGTGTGCTCGTAGAGGGAATCGTGGAAGACAGCCCGGCCGAGGCGGCCGGGATCAAGGCCGGAGACATCATACATAAGGTGGACGGCAAGACCGTCTCCTGCACCGAGGAGCTCGTCGAGGCCATTGCGAAGATGGAGACCGACGAGGAGACGTCTATCGTCCTCATTCGCAAGGGCAACGAGGTGGTGGTCCAGGCAGTCGTCGCCGAGTCCAAGTACGACAAGGCGATGCAGGCCTACAAGATCCACGTCAGCGACCTGGGCAATAGGGAGCTCTTCATCAGGGCCAGCGAGAGCAGCAAGCTCTCCGAAGAGGATCTCCGCGAACTCAAGGCAGCGCTCGCGGAACTGCAGGAGGAACTCGAAGAACTCAGAGAGGAACTGAAAGAGCTAGCGACCGACACGGACTGACCTTGCGAAGAGGGTCAGTCCACGTGTCGTCCCCGAGCCCCCCACTGTCCAGCTCCTGTGGGGGGCTTCCCCATGTACGGAGCCGCCGCGACGAATCGCGGCGGCCAGGCATTTGCGCACTCGTGACGCCGGCGGCAGTCAGGATGTAGCGCCGAAGAGCTCCGTGACGCGTTCCCCCAGTGCGTGCGTCATCGTCATCCCTCGTCGGGCCATCACGTGTGAGGCCGTGTCGAGCGCTTCCTTGAGGTCGTAGCGAACGAAGCCGTGAGACGTCCCCCACGAGAACGACGGAACCGACTTCGGGGGGAATCCGTCCGCGAAGACGCTGCAGAAGATGCCCACGACCGTCCCCGTGTTGAGTCTCGTTCCTATGGCGGTCTTGGAATGATCGCCGATGATCGCGCCCACGGAGGCCGATCCGGTGTCGACGGTCTCACCTGCCAGCTCGACCCGCACGTTCCCGTAGTTGTTCTTCAGATCGCTGTTGTTGGTCGCGGCGCCGATGTTGACCCAGCTGCCCACGAAGGAGTGTCCGAGGAACCCGCCGTGCTGCTTGTTCGAGAACGACTGCAGAACGGAAGCCTGGATCTCCCCCCCCACCTTGCACACCGGGCCTATGGACGTTCCCCCGTAGATCACAGAGCACGCCCGGACCAGGCTGCCGTCACCGACGACGGCCGGGCCGATGATGACTGCGTTGGCCATGATCCTGACATCGCGACCGATGACGACGGGGCCCTCCCTGGCATCGATCACGACGTTCGGTCCTATCTCACTACCCTCCCCCACGGAGACGTTCTCCTCACCGAGGAGACGCGCGCAGTGATGAAGCTCTGCCTCGACCTCACCGAGGTTTGCCATCAACTGCGCGTCCGCCGCTATCTCATCGGCCGTCGCGGCGACGAGATCCCACGGATAGCGAACCGACCGCGCCGGTGTCTCAACAGCCGTCTCGAGCCCCAGTGCGCCCACGCCCTCGGCAGCCACGGAAGCCTCCTCGAGCCGCTCGCGAGCGCCGCTCTGAAGCATGGCTCCGACCGTCTCCGAGGCGGACGTCAGGAGGACATCGCCGTCGAGCTCTTGCAGCGCCCGGAGCAGCGGCTCGTCGGTGATCACGCGTCCGTAGAGCAGCAGTGTCGGTCCGTCGAGCAGCGTGTCGATGCCCCGTGCCGGATGCCGCTCGGAAACCAGAGCCGCAAGCGCGGGCCTGGGACAGAGCGTCACGTTCCAGTCGGGCCGCCTCATCTCCAGCTTCTCGCGCAGTTCGAGGGCGCCGCAGCGGAGGTCGAATTCCGGACGAAGGAGCGTCAGTGGACCAAACCTGGCGTGCTTCGGGTCCTCGAGAAGAACTACCTGCATCTGTCGGTTTCTCCTTCCACTCACGTCTGTCGCCGGACGGGCCGGCGCTCTTCAGCCGAGTCCTCGCGCTCTGCCATCCGTGGCGCCGAGGCCCTGCGGATCGCCGCCTCAGCGCCGAAGGTCGCGCAGGAGCCTGAGGTAGCTGTCGTAGCGCTCCGCGTCCAGTTCCCCCGCCTCCACGGCGGCTTTGACGGCGCAATCCGGCTCGGGGGAATGGCTGCACCCGGTGAATCTGCACCTCGGGATGTACTCCGCGAACTCGGGGAAGAGCTGATCGAGATCGTCGGGGTGGACCCTCCAGAATCCCAGCTCGCGGAATCCGGGAGTATCTGCCACCAGCGTGCTCTCACCGAGACGGAACACCGTGACGTTTGACGTCGTGTGCTTGCCCTTGTTCGTCGCCTCGCTGACCTCGCGAACCCTGATTCCCAATCCCGGCTCGATGGCATTCAGAAGCGAGCTCTTGCCCGCCCCACTCTGTCCGGTGAACACTGAGAAGGAACCGTCGATGAGCACCTTAAGTTCGTCCACTCCGCGCCCGTCCAGCGCGCACGTCGGGACGACAGTGTAGCCCGCTTTCTCGTAGGCGGCGGAGTGCGGCCGCCACTCCTCTTCCGAAACCAGGTCGATCTTGTTGAAGACGATAACGGACCTGAGCTCCGCGTCCTCCGCGACGACCAGATACCTGTCGAGGAAGCGTCTGTTCAGCTTTGGGCTCGCAACAGACGCCACCGCGACGAGCTGTTCGGCGTTGGCCACGATGACCTGCTCGACTTCCCTCTTCATCCGTGGTCTCAGCCTGGACAGCACGGTCGCGCGCGGAAGCATGCCCTCGATCACCCGAGAGCCGTCGTCGAGCAGCGCGACCTCCACGCGATCACCCGGAGCCAGCAGTTTCGCTTGGCTATCCATGCCGGCGAAGTGCCGGGCCCGCACCGAGCACCGGAACACGTCGCCCGAGTCGAGCGCCACGTTCCACTCGTCGTGGAAGCAGGCAAGAACCGTCCCGGTAGCAATCTCAGGGGAACCCATGCCTAGGAATCCCCTCCGTGCGGTCCCCCGCTGCCCGGCTCGTTCGTCACGGACCGCGGCTGGGTCGCCGCGTCTCCAAGCAGCGTGAGTCCGTTCTCCGACTCGGCCAGCCCGTTCGAGAACGCGCACTCCTGGCTCGGATGTTTCTCACCTTCCACGTCGAGCTTGCCGGCTCTCGCACGGATGTCATCAACGATCGAGAACAGCGAGGGGATGACGAAGAGCGTGAGGATGGTGGCGAAGGCCAGGCCCCAGGCCAGTGCGGCGGCCATCGGACCCCACGACGCCGAGACGCCGCCCCACCCCATCGCGAGGGGAAGGACTCCGAGGATGGTCGTGATGGACGTCAGCAGGATGGGGCGGAGCCTCATGCAGCCGGCCTCGACGATCGATTCCCAGCGGCTGGACCCGCTCGCCCTCGCGCGCTTGATGAAGTCGACCAGAACGATGGAGTCGTTGACGACGACGCCGGCCAGCGCAACGATGGCGATCCCGGCATTCAGCGTGAACGGGTAGCGCATTACGACGAGCCCGATGACGACGCCGATGAACGCGAACGGAACGGTGAACATGACGATGAGCGGCTGGATGAACGACTGGAATTCGGTGCCGAGTATCAGGTAGATGAGCAGTATGGCGACCAGGAAAGAGGTGAAGAGCGACACGAACGACTCCTGCGTCTCCTCGTACTCACCCCCGAACTCGATCTCGTAGCCCGGGTACGCCCTGGGGGTGTCGGCCAGGTCCCGTCGGAGAAGCCCGTTGACCTCCGTCGACGTCGTCCCCTCCTCGACATCGGCCGTCACGGTGATAACGCGCTCGCCGTCGCGTCTGTGGAGGTCGGCGGGCGCCGTCCCGATGCTGATCTCCGCCACGTTCACGAGCGGTATCGTTCCGCCGGCCGGAGTGGCGACGCGGAGGTTCTCGAGGTCGTCGAGATCGAGACGGTCTTCCTTTTCGAATCTGACAATGATGTCTATCTCATCGTCTCCCCCGCCGCGGTACTTCGTGGCCTCAACGCCCTCGAACCCGACCCGGACCGCGGTCGATATGTCGGCCACCGTGAGCCCGTAGAGCGCCGCCTGGTCCTGGATGATCGACACTCGCATCTCGGACTTGCCCGGCGTCAGGTCATCGTCGATCTCGACCACACCCTCGTATCCCGCGAGCGTGGTCTTGACTCTGTCAGCCAGGAACTCGAGCATCCTGGGATCATCGCCCTTGACGCGCACCTCGATGGGACGGCCCGACGGCGGCCCCTGTGTCGGCCGGGACAGCCACAGCGAGGACAACCCCGGCACCTCGGACATCTCGCGTCTCAGAGCATCCATGATCTCGAGGTCGGAACGGGCCCTCTTGGAATCGTCGACGAGGTCGATGTTGAACTGCATGTTGTGGGAAGCGAGCATCCCGCGGTGGTTCTGGATCATGTACCCGACGCGCGTAACGACCGCCTCGAACTCGTCCTCGGGAAGCGCGGATATGATGCCCTCCAGCTCGAGAGCGACCTGGTTCGTGATCTCCAGTCTCGTCCCGACTGGCAGCTGGGCCCGCACCTCGACCTGACCGAGGTCCTCTTCCTCGAAGATCATAACGTCGAGCGTGAAGACGAGCCCGATGGCAACGACGGCGAGAAGCACGACTCCGAGCATCGACAGATAGCGCCGCCTGAGCACCTTCCTGAGCGCCCGCTCGTAGCGGCACGTCAGAGCCATGAACGTCGGATGGTACTTGTTCTGCTTAGCCGCGACCCGGCCGAAATCGGACATGTGCGACGGCAGAATGAGGAACGCCTCTATCAGCGATGCAAGGAGGGCGAACGTGACGACCTTCGGGATGACGCTGATGAACTTGCCCCAGATGCCGCTCATCAGCAGAAGCGGCAGGAAGGCCGCCACCGTGGTGAGAACGGCTGCCGTGACCGGAGCGAAGACCTCCTTCGTCCCCAGGATGGCCGCCCTCCGGGCGGGCATGCCGTGCTCCATGTGACGGTAGATGTTCTCGACGACGATGATGGCGTCATCGACCAGCATGCCCAGCACGAGGACCAGCGAGAAAAGCGAGATCGTGTTGACGGTGACGCCGGCGGCGTTCATCAGGATGAACGCGCAGAAGAAGCTGAACGGAATCCCGATGACGGCGAGGAGCGCGTTCCTGTAGCCGATGAAGAAGAACAGCGTCAGGGCGACCAGGACGATGCCGTAGATGGCGTTCCTCTGCAGGATGTTGAGGACGTCGCTCACCTCGATCGACGTGTCGTGTCTCACCTCGAAGCTCACGTCCTCGGCCAGTTCGGCATCGAACTCATCGACGGTCTGCCGAACCATCTCCGCCGCGGTCACGACGCTGGCCTCAAGGTCCTTGTAGACCCAGAGAGTGACGCTCCGCTCCCCGTTCAGGCGGGCGAGCGTGAGTCTCTCGGCCAGTGTGTCACGCACTGCGCCGACGTCGCGGATACGGATCTGGCGCCCGAACCGGTCGGACGCAATGACGTGATCTTCGATGTCCTGAAGATCCTCGAACTCACCGAGCGTCCGAACGATGTACTCGGACGCCCCGACGTCGAGCGTTCCCCCCGGCACGTTTATGTTGCGCGCGGCCAGCGACCCGATGACCCGGCTGACGGGAATGTCGTACGATGCCATCCGGTCGGCGTCCAGCTCGATCCATATCTCCTGCTCTCTGGCCCCGACGATCTCGACGCTCCTGATCCCCCGGACGTCCAAGATCCTGTCCCTCAGATCCTCCCCGATCTCCCGCAGTACCGTGTCGCTCACCTGACCGCCGAGACTGACGGCCATGATCGGGATGACCTCACCCAGCTTGATGGGGATGATCTCGGGGTCCTGGGCCTCGTCGGGGATCTCCGAGCGCGCGTTGTCGACGGCGGCCCTGAGATCGAGCAGGCGCCGGTCGAACTCGTCATCAGACAGGCCGGCGTTGAAGCGGACGTTGACCACGGACCTGCTCTCGGCGGACGTCGACGCAATGTAGTCCACGTCGTCGACGCTCTCGATCTCTTCCTCGAGAGGCTTCGTGACGAGGGTCTCCATCTCCTCCGGAGAGACGCCGGGATAGACCACGACGACGACGGCCTCGCCCAAGTTGACATTCGGAAGGAGCTCGGCCGGCATACTGAAGAACGTGTACAGGCCGACGACAACGATCGCGATGAAGACGAGGTTCACGAGGACGGGCTGTCGTACGGAGAACTCACCTATCGTCATCTGTCATCGCTCCCGGGGGCGTGCTGGTCCGCGGAATCTCCCGGCGCGCCCTTGATCTCGAGCGCAGCGCCGTCCGTCAGCCGGTCGTGTCCGAAGGTGACCATCAGGTCTCCTTCCTCGAGGCCGGACGTGACGACCACACGGCTCCCGATGACCTTGCCGAGCGTCAACCGCTTCAGGACCGCCAGCGAACCAGACGCGACGTAGACCGCCGGCTCACCGTAGCGCTCAACGACCCAGTCGCGCTCGATGACCACGACGTCGCTGAACTCCTTCGCGTCGATCGTCACCTCGGCGATCATCCCAGCGCGCAGCTGATGAGCGGGGTTCTTGAGGACGACCCTGACGGGATACGTCTTCGTCATGTCGTCGGCGCGCCTGCCGACGTATTCGACCTTCCCATCGAACAGCTCTCCGGGAAGCGCGCGCACGCGGACCGTAGCGGCTTGGCGCGGACGGATGTCGGGGACCTGGTTTTCACTCAACCCGAGTTCGATCTCCACCACGTCGTCGTTGACGACGTGGGCGACCGGCGTGCCCACTGCTATCAGCTGACCCTCTTCCGCATACATGAACGCCACGGTGCCGTCGATGGGACTCTTGATCCCGGTGTTCCTGAGCTGCCGCTCGGCGCTCCCCTGTCCTGCAGACGCCGCGGCGAACGACGCACGCGCGGATTTGGCGCGCCGCTCCGTGGCGTCCCGTTCGGCGTCCGCTATGTCGCCACTCTCCCAGAGACTTTGCGCTCTCCCGAGACCGGCCTCTGCATCATCGAGCTCCGCTTCCGCGAGCAGACTCTGCGCCTCCGCCTGACGGAAGGCGAGCTCGGCGAGCTCGTCATCCAACTGAACGAGGACATCACCCTCGGACACTCTGTCCCCCACCTGCGCCACCACCTCAACAACACGTCCGCTCGCCTCGGCGCTGATCGGGACGTCGTCCCTTGCCTTGATCGTACCTGTCGCGGCCACGGTCGCCGTGACCGGCCCCGTCTTGATCTCAACAACGCGAACGGGGACACGCTCGACAGCCTGTTCCTCCTCGGGACCTCCACGCGGCCCACACCCACCGGCCACAAGAACGGCGGCAGCAAGAATGGACGCGGCGATCATCAGCGATAGCTTCATCGTCACTCTCCCGTTTCCTCAGCAGGCGCGTCCCCGTGAGGCACGTCCTCACCAGGCGCGTCCTCAGCGGACGCGTCCCCATCGGGCGTCTCCCCCAGCAGACGCTCGATCTCCGCGACCGCCATGAGACCATCGTAGATGGCATTGACGTAACCGGCGCGGCTCTTGTCGAACAGGACCCGCGCATCGGTCAATTCGATGTAGGGCGCCAGCCCCTCGTTGTGCCTGTTGGTCACGCTCTTCAGGTACTCGGCAGACTGTTCGAGCAGCGTCTCTGCCGCGACCAGCCCCTTCGAACTGGACATGAGGGCCGACACGGCGCCTCTCAAGCCGGCGACCATCAAACGCTCGAGATCCTCCTGCCGTCTTTGCGCGGCCAGGTAGTCCCTCTTGCTCTGCTGGTAGTCCGACGTGTTCTTGAAGCTCGTGAAGATCGGAAGGTCGAGCGCCAGCGTCACCGACCACGCGGCCTCATCGTCCGGCTTGATGTCGTCGTCGGCCTTCCAGCCGTAGCTCCCCGAGGCATTGAGCGACGGCATGAATGCTCCGCGGGCCACGCTGACTCCCGCGTGGTTCATGCGGGTGACGTCGGCGAGCCCCTCGTAGTCCGGGTTGCCCGCCAGAAGCTCGCGGGCCCGGGACTCCGTCAGGTAGCCGGGAGCGGTGAGCCACGCGAGCTCCGTGTAGCGGGCGTCGAGCGCCGCCGGGTCGACGGCCGGGAACTCGAAGGTCAGATCCAGCGGCATTCCGAGGACGTTCGCCAGCTGCGTGCGTGCCACCGTGACCGCGGCCTCCGCGTCCGCCGCCGCCTTCTCGTACTCCGCCGCCGTCACCTGCCACCGCAGCACCTCCGCCAGGGGGACCATCCCGACCTCGTGCCTCCGCTGGGCCGCCTCGGCGTTCTCCTCTGCCGCGTCCACTGCGTCGAGCGAGACCGAAAGGAGAGCCTCGGCCCTCAGAACGTCGAAGTACGCGGACTTGGTCTCCGCAACGACCGAGCGCTTCCTCGCCTCGTAGGCGTGGCCGGCCGCGTCACGCGCACCTCCGGCAACGCCGACCGCACCCCAGAGCTGCCCGTTCCAGATGGGCGCGCTCGCCTGGAACCCGGTCTCGTAGGTGGTCTCGTAGAGGAACGGCTCCACGTCCATGCCCATCTCCTCGGCGAACCCCAGCGAGGCGTTGGCTCGCTCGTAGGTGTCCCGGTCAACGCGACGCGCCGTTGACGAGAGACCAACTGAAGGGAGAAGCGATGCGCGCGCGCTGCGCAGCCCCCAATTGGCGGACTCGTGGTCCAGCCGGGCCGCCTGCAGCGAGAGGTTGCGCTCGAGCGCCAGTTCGACGGCCTCGTCGATGCTGAGTTCGCGCGCGAAGGACTCACCGACGGCCGGTGACAGCGTGAGCAGAATGGCCAGCGCCAGAACGGCGCAGGCGGTTCCTGGGTTCATCGGCATCTCCCGAGAACACATCTTGGCGTCAGACATACAATGCAGCGAGTATATTGCCTCGCACGGGCGGGAATCAAGTCAGGAACAGATGTGGTCGCCCGCTACCTGGAACACTCCCTCACACGTCCCGTCAGACCACACGGGGTCCCCGCGGGTTTAGCGAGAAGACGGCGCTGAGAGACGGCGCTGGGAGACGGCGCATCTGCTTACCTGATCAGCTGGAGCATCTGGTCGTGAATGAGGCCGTTCGTCGCAATGACGTCCCCCCGGCGATGGTCCCACTCGTCACCGCCGAAGTTTGTGACGACGCCGCCCGCCTCGAGCACGATGAGACCTCCCGCCGAGACGTCCCAGGTCTTGAGCCCCTGCTCCCAGAAGCCGTCGAGCCTGCCGCGAGCGACGTACACCAGGTCGAGTTCGGCCGACCCTCCACGCCTGATCCCCCGGACGGCAACTATGAAGCGGTTGAGGTTGTCGAGGTTGTTGCCGGAATCATCGGTGCGGTCGTACGGGAATCCCGTCGCCACGAGCGACTCCAGCAGAAGAGGGCTGGCCGAGACCCGCATCGACCGACCATTGATGGAAGCGCCCTGCCCTCGCTCCGCAACGAACATCTCGTCCCTCAGGGGGTCGTAGACGACGCCCGCTGTGAGCTCCCCTTCCTCCTCCAGCGCGATAGCGAC
>JALGZG010000188.1 GCA_025782345.1 bacterium
CGCAGAGCGCCAATGCGATGGCTCTCGCAGCCAGACCGCCGTGTCTCTCGATGTGCATCCTCTCCCCCTTTTCCAGTGCGCGGTGAACCCCGGGCGTCCAGGTCACATGCCCCCGGCGCCCGCTCACGGCCCCCGGCACCCACTCATGCCCCCGGCGCCCATTCATGACCCCCAGCGCGCCCACTCATACCCCGGCGCCCACTCATGACTCCCAGCGCCCCCACTATCACCCTCCGGGAGACCGCCGTCAAGCGCGCTGGGCGTGAGAAGCGGGGCTGAGCTTCACCTCAGAAAATCGCTTGACACCACCCACCATATACATATATTCTGGTACTTCAATGCTAGTATCTGATTGAAGTAGTGGCAACTCGAGAGCAATCCAGTGAAGATCTCAGAGGCCGCCTCCCTCGCAATTCACGCGGCCGGGATCCTGGCCGGCACCGCCAGCGGGCAGTCATCCGCGGAGGCGATGGCCGACGCGCTGGGTGTTTCCAAGTCCCATCTGGTGAAGGTGCTCCAGCGGCTGGCCAAGACCGGACTCGTCAGAAGCAGCCGTGGCCCCGGCGGGGGCTACAGCCTCACCCGTCCCCCACAGGAGGTCTCCATCAGGGAGGTCTACGAGATGGTGGAGGGGCCGCTGGATGTCGACACGTGCGCCATGGGAGTCCCGACCTGCGGACGGGCGTCGTGCGTTCTCGGCGACCTCTTCTGTAGGATAGGCAAAGAGGTAAGCGAGCAGCTGGAGAAGATGACCATCGCCGACTTCAGTACGTCGGTCAGCGAGTCCACAGGTGTGTGACAGCAGCCGCGGGGAGACGGAGCGGCAACGGCAGTAACGCCCAACAACGGAGGTGTGATGTACTGTTATCAGTGCGAGCAGACGGCGAAGGGCGTCGCATGCACGGTGGGAGGCGTGTGCGGCAAGAACCCTGAGACAGCGGCGCTCCAGGATCTTCTTATTCACACGGCGAAGGCCGTCTCGATGTACGCGCACCGCGCGCGCGCGCGCGGCGCGATCGACCACGAAGCCGACGTGTTCGTCATCGAGGCGCTTTTCACGACCGTGACGAACGTCAACTTCGATCCAGAGCGCCTGGCCGGTCTCATCAGGAAGGGGACGAAGGCACGCGACAGGGTGAAGGGTCTCTACGAGGACGCGGTCCGCAAGGACGGCGGCACGCCAGACGAGCTTCCCGACACGATGACATTCCAGCCTGAAGCCAGCCTCGATGCGCTCATCGCTCAGGGAGAGGGAGTGTCCATCGAGGCCAGGCAGGCCAACCTCGGCGCCGACATCGCGGGGCTCCAGGAGCTCATGCTCTACGGACTCAAGGGCGCGGCGGCCTACGTGGACCACGCGATCGTGCTGGGTATCGAGGATGACGAGCTGTACGCGGCGTTCCACGAGGGGATGAACTTCCTTACGCGAGAGGACGCGACGGCGGAGGATCTTCTGGCTTGGTGTCTCAAGACCGGCGACATCAACATGCGCGCGATGGAGGTGCTCGATTCGGCCAACACGGGTTCCTACGGACACCCGGAGCCGACCCAGGTCCGAGTGACTCCGGTCAAGGGGAAGGCGATCCTGATATCCGGGCACGACCTCAAGGACCTGAAGGCGCTCCTCGAGCAGACCGAGGGGAAGGGCATCAACATCTACACGCACGGCGAGATGCTGCCGGCGCACGGATACCCCGAACTCAAGAAGCACGCCCATCTCGTGGGCAACTACGGAGGAGCGTGGCAGGACCAGGCGAAGGAGTTCGCACAGTTCCCCGGGTCGATCCTCATGACGACCAACTGCATCCAGAAGCCGAGGGACACTTACAAAGAGCGCATCTTCACGTGCGGTCTGGTCGCGTGGCCTGGTGTGACGCACATCGAGGACCGCGACTTCACGGTCCTGATCGAGGCGGCGCTCGCGGCACCCGGGTTCGAGGCGGATGAGCCCGAGAAGACCATCACCGTCGGCTTCGGGCACAACGCGGTGCTCGGTGTTGCCGACGCAGTCATCGACGCGGTGAAGGCCGGAAAGATACGTCACTTCTTCCTCGTCGGCGGCTGCGACGGTGCGAAGAGCGGGCGCAACTACTACACGGACTTCGCGCAGGCTGTGCCGAACGACTGCGTCATCCTGACGCTCGCCTGCGGCAAGTACCGCTTCAACAAGCTCGAGTTCGGGGACATCGGCGGGATACCGCGGCTCCTGGACATCGGGCAGTGCAACGACGCGTACTCGGCCGTGAAGATAGCCATGGCCCTGTCCGAGGCGTTCGGCGTGGGCGTGAACGAGCTGCCGCTGTCGTTCGTGCTGTCGTGGTACGAGCAGAAGGCCGTGGCGATCCTGCTGACGCTCCTGAACCTGGGCGTCAAGGGCATCAGGCTCGGCCCGACGCTGCCCGCGTTCGTGACGCCGGCGGTGCTGCAGATCCTCGTGGACAACTACGACATCAAGCCGATAGGGACCGCCCAGGAGGATCTCGACGAGATCCTGCAGGCACAGGCCGCGTAGGCAGAACGTTCAGCAGTTCTTGAAGATAAGGGAACCGGACCGCGCAGGCGGTCCGGTTTCTGTTTCGCATCCGGTAGACCCAACCTGCCGGGCCGGGTGGTTTGTCACATGTCGGAGACGGCTTCCTCTGCGGGTTCGGTCGTATCCATCGGCGTGGGTTCTTTCTCGGGCGCTGCCTCTTTCGCAGGCGCGGTGTCTTCGCCCGGCGCGGCCTTCTTCACCCGCGCGACCTCACCAAGCGGTTCGCTCCTCTCCCAGTACTTGGGATCATCACCGGGAACGTCACTCTCCATTGCAGCGGCGAGGGCGTCGCTGTACCGCCCCTCGTCCAGACACGCCATGACGGCCGAAAACCTGTTCTTCCAGTACGGAGCGAGCGGCTCGTAGAAAGAGAAGAGTGCCAGCACAGCCAGCAGGAGTACAAGCAGAGTCAATGCGCGCATAATATCCCCCGCGTCGACCGAGTCACCTGTATCGGTGACGTCAAGTGAAACCCGGCAGTCTAAGCAACCACGAACCCTTGCTACATGCATAAACCGAGCCGCACTCGCTACTGCTGTGGATGGACGGCGCGCCATCGGGCGCGCGGGACTACCTGTAGAGCGCCTTGACCCTCCCCCAGCTCAGGGCATCGACAGGGACAAACGGCGAATATCCCTCGATCGTGAGCGAGTACTCGATGCCGCACTCATACGCCGGATCCCACGAATCGGTGGACACGAAGATCGCGTAGTGACCCCAGGGAAGGCACTCGGTCAGCGTGGTCGGAGTGCACTCGTCGGCCGTCATGTAGCTGTAGAACGCCGGATTGTCGCAGAGACCGTCGACGAACCCGAACAGCACGCCGAACTCGGCCTCGACCGTGATGCTGAAGGACGCGGTATCGCTCCACACAGCTATCAGATACCAGTCGGTGTCCCTGTAGGTAGATCCGTTGTACTCGTACACCCCCCCCTCGCCGCAGTGGGTGACGCCGTCCGGGCTCGTCGAGGCGTACGAATAGCAGTGGGGTGTTGAATTGCAGCCGCCGTTGTAGTGGTCCTCGTAGCCGTCGTAGCAGGTCGGCTCGCCCTCGGGCACGCCGACGCATATGACATCGCACGGGACCGGGCAGTCGACCTCTGTCATCTCGAGGACGTAGTCGCCGCAGTCACCGCCGTAGCCGTCAACGACGATGTAGTAACGTAGTCGCCGCAGTCACCGCCGTAGCCGTCAACGACGATGTAGTAGGTGTGGCCTGCGAGCATCACGACCTCCTCCAGCCACGACGTGTAGTTGACGGGAGGATCCACGCAGTGCCAGTTGTCGTCGTTGCAGCCGTCGGGCCACGGCACGTTGCCTACCACGTCCTGGTAGATGTAGACCTTCGTGTCGTAGTACGAGTCGCAGAGGCTGATGCTCACGCACATGTCGTACGGGGGCTCGTAGGCGTAGACAACGTCAGGCGCCGTCGAGCCCGCGTAGGGGCAGACCTCATCGTAGTCGTTGGCGTAGGCGCAGGTGTTGCCAGTGTCGAAGAAGGGCAGCGATGGAATCGTCCAGCACTCCTCGATCGTATCGCCCTCGATGCGGCCCTCGTAGGTGGGCTCTCCGGTGGGCTCTCCGGTGGCCTCGCTGTGCTTCGCAGGCATCACGGCCGTCGGGGTCTGAGCAAGGGCCGTCGTGGCCAGAACCGCGACCACGATCGCAACGCACGTGACGGTCTTCATAATGGGCCCTCCTCGCAGCGCCTATGGTGAGTGACCATCCCTCTCCATCAACATACTGGGGGAATCAACGGAGATCGGGACGGCGCTATCGGGCGTGCTGGACTACCTGTAGAGCGACTTGACCCTCCCCCAGCTCATGCTCTCGACCAGAGTCGGATCGCCGTACCCCTCGACGGTGAGTGAGTACTCAAGGCCGCACGTGTACGCAGGATCCCACGAGCTTGGCGCCACGAAGATCGCGATCGGCACGCATGGCAGGTACTCGGTCAGCGTGATCGGTGTGCACTCAGCCGCTGTCGTGTAGCTGTAGAACGCCGGAGCGGTACAGTCCGGGACGCCCTCGACGAAGCCGAAGAGGACGCCGAACTCGGCCTCAACCGTGATGCTGATGGGCACGTCGCCGCACGGATAGACGTACGGAGAGATGAGGTACCAATCGGTGTCCCTGTACGTCGAGCCACCGAAGTCGTACACGCCGCTCTCGCCGCAGACGGGGCCCGGGGAGACCGGGATGTACGACCACGACCATCCGGACGAGTTGCAGCCACCGTTGTAGTTGTCGACGTAGTCGTCATAGCAAGTCGGCTCGCCCTCTGGAATGCCTGAGCAGATGACGTCGCACGGGGGCGTGCACTCAATCTCATCCATCGCGAGCACGTAATCGCCGCAGTCACCGCCGTATCCGTCAACGACGATGTAGTACGTGTGGCCGGCGGACAACTCGACAGACTCCAGCCACGACGTGTAGGAGACGGGCGGATCCACGCAGTCGAAGTTGTCGTCGTTACACGCGAGCGGAAATCCGGGAGTCCACTCGTCCTCGTACACGTAGACCTTGGTGTCGTAGTACGAGTCGCAAAGGCTGATGCTCACACACATGTCGTATGGAGGCGAGTAGCAGTAGACGACGTCCGGCGCCCAATTGCTGTCGTACGGACACGCTTCGTCGTAGTCGTCGGCGAAACCGCACGTGTTGCGCGTATCGAAGAACGGCAGGGCCGGAATCGTCCAGCACTCCTCGATTGTATCGCCCTCGATGCGGCCCTCGTAGGTGGGCTCTCCGGCAGTCTCGCTGTGCTTCGCAGGCATCACGGCCGTCGGGGTCTGAGCAAGGGCCGTCGTGGCCAGAACCGCGACCGCAACCACAACGCAGGTGACGGTCTTCATGATGCACCCTCCTGTAGCGAGCAGTAGTTAGTAACCCTCAGCTTACATCAGAGCGCCGGGTGAACCAGAGGGAATCACGACGAATGGACGGCGCTATCGGGCGCGCGGGACTACCTGTAGAGCGACTTGACCCTCGCCCAGCTCATGTTCTCGACCGGAGTCGGATCGCACTGCTCGGTGTAGCCCTCGACGGTGAGTGAGTACTCAAGCCCGCACACGTACGCCGGATCCCAGGTGTCCGTCGCCACGAAGATCGCTACTG